>JAEWME010000445.1 GCA_023393265.1 Bacteroidota bacterium
TGTTTTTTAATGCACTCCTGATTATGGCGAAGCGTGGTTTCATCCAGCAGATTTCTTTCCTGCGATTTTCCTGATGGGTCGCCGATCATACCGGTTGCACCGCCAATCAGTGCAATTGGTCTGTGTCCTGCACGCTGAAAGTGCTTCAGCATCATTACACTCACGAGGTGCCCAATGTGGAGCGAGTCGGCCGTTGGATCGATTCCAACATACGCCGAGGTCATTTCCTTCTTTAGTTGTTCTTCTGTGCCGGGCATCATGTCGTGGATCATGCCTCTCCATCGTAATTCTTCTACAAAATTCATTTTGATATGCGGTGTTTTAATTTGCTGAATATAAAATTCGCACAAAGATATAAAATCAATGGCTTTGGTTCGAAATGGTACCTGATTAAATGATTATCACAGCCTGAGAAATAAAAGTTGTTGTTCAGGTTGTTTTATCTTTGGGCTGATCATCGTTTTGCGGTGCCTGTTTTTTTGTACCGTAATCCCACAATTTGATGAACGGGAAAATGGTTGGAACGAGTTGTTTCATCGGTTCGTAAAGTTTCGATTCTGCCTTCTGTCCTGATGGTAGAATGTGAACATTTTCATCGACGGTGTCGAACAAAAGGAGAAAAATACTCAGGATGACAGCCGTTTTCAATACCCCGAAGATGATGCCAGTAAGGCGGTTCAGAAATCCAAGGGCAACTGCTTTCACAGTCCTGTCGAGCACTTTCGCCAGCAAATGAATGGCAACCACAATTACGATGAAGGTAACGATGAACGCGATGGTCGTCAGGTTTTTCGAGTGGTAGTTGAACGTGCCGGAAATGAAACCCGCTGTCCAGTCGGAGAATTTGATGGCGCCCCATATCCCTAGGATAAGAGCTGCCAGCGAAGCCAGTTCGACGATTAGTCCCTTTCGGAAACCCTGAATCGCAGCGATAATCAGGATAATGGCAAAAACAAGGTCAATGTAGTTCATAAAAGCTGGTTGTGAACATGGAAAAACTTGGGTAAAAATATAGAAAAATAAGTTTCAGAAAGCATGAATGTTGCGTGTGGAAAAGTTTCATCCATACCTGTTCCGAAACACTTTCAGGACTTGGAACTCAGAAAAATTAATAAATTTGACCGCACCGAAAAACTATTTTCATGCCTGTAATAAATTCGATTGTCAACTGGGTGAATTTTAAGCGGATATACCAGATCGACCTCTTTAAAGAACATCCGCACGAAGTACAACGAGAAGTACTTTTCGATCTTTTAGAGCAGGCGTCTAACACGGAGTTCGGCCTGAAGTATAAGTTCAGGGATATTCGTTCGGAAGCCGAATTTCGCGATATGGTTCCGGTGCAAACCTACGAGGATATCAAAAGCCCGATCGAGCGCATGATGCTCGGCGAGAAAAACCTGCTTTGGCCGGGAGAAACCAAATGGTTTGCCAAATCGTCGGGCACTACAAACGATAAAAGCAAGTTTATCCCTGTGAGTAAAGACTCGCTCGAAGATGTTCATATTCGTGGTGGTCGCGACGTGCTGGCTATTTACCTCAAGAATTATCCTGATTCGGGTGTGCTTTCAGGCAAAGCGCTTACGTTGGGCGGGAGCCACAAGGTACACAACTACAATAATAACTGTTATTACGGCGATTTATCGGCTATCCTGATCGAGAATATTCCATTTTGGACCGACTTTTACCGCACCCCCTCGACGGAGATTTCGCTTATTGAAGAGTTCGAAGAAAAAATCAATAAAATTATTGAGCATTCGCTCGACGAAAATGTCACTTCTTTTGCCGGTGTTCCGTCATGGTACCTGGTTTTGCTGAAAAAAGTCCTCGAAGTAACAGGGAAGAGCAACATTCTGGAGGTATGGCCAAATCTGGAGGTTTTTACTCATGGCGGTGTAAAATTTGACCCGTATCGCGAGCAATACGAAAAACTCATCCCGAGCGATAAAATGCACTACATGGAAACCTACAACGCTTCGGAAGGTTTCTTTGGTATTCAGGACGAGCCTGATAAAAAAGATATGCTCCTGATGCTTGATTATGGAATCTACTATGAATTTATCCCGATGGATGAGTTCAGAACCGAGAATCCGACAGTTGTTCCGCTCGAAGGAGTAGAAATCGGGAAAAACTATGCGATGGTTATTACTACCAATGGCGGGCTTTGGCGCTATATTATTGGCGATACGGTGCGGTTTACTTCGAAATACCCGTTTAAGTTTGTCATAACCGGCAGAACCAAACATTTTATCAATGCTTTCGGCGAAGAACTGATTATTGACAATGCTGAAAAAGCTTTCAAAATAGCCTGCGAGCGAACAAATGCGATCATATCGGAATACACCGGTGGCCCGGTTTATATGAAAGAGAACCAGCGTGGGGCGCATGAATGGGTCATCGAATTTGAAAAGCAACCCAATGATCTTGATCATTTCGTACAGTTATTTGATGGCGCGTTGAAAACCATCAACTCCGACTATGAAGCCAAAAGGCACCGAAATTTGAGTCTGGAAATGCCACATGTGGTGGTGGCAAAACCCGGTTTGTATTACGAATGGATGAAGAGACGCGGCAAAACGGGAGGTCAGAATAAAATACCAAGATTATCGAACGACCGCCAGTATCTCGATCAGTTAATTGAACTGAATAATTCGCTTTAAACGGTCAAAATAATTCCCCGAAGCGGAATATTATTTTGTATTTTAGGTAAAATTTTAAAATCGATAAAATGCACATTGCTTTAGCCGGAAATATTGGTGCCGGAAAAACTACGCTGACCGAATTGCTGGCCAAACATTACAAATGGCTCCCTCATTACGAGGATGTTGACGAAAATCCTTACCTCAACGATTTTTACGAGGATATGCAACGCTGGTCGTTCAATCTCCAGATTTACTTTCTTAACAGTCGCTTCAAGCAAGTGGTCGATATCCGAAGTTCGAGCAAAACAGTTATTCAGGATAGAACGATCTACGAAGATGCCGAGATTTTCGCGCCCAACCTTCATGCGATGGGGTTGATGTCGACGCGCGATTTTCATACTTATTCGGCTTTATTTCAGATGATGAGCCGGATGGTTCAGGCACCAGACCTATTGGTTTACCTGCGCGCTTCTGTACCAACATTGGTCAACCAGATACAGAAAAGGGGCCGCGAATACGAAAACTCCATCAGAATTGATTACCTGAAACAGTTGAACGAACGATACGAAGCCTGGGTGAACCGCTACAAGGCCGGTAAATTACTGATTATTGATGTTGATCGGATTGATTTTCAGAATAATCCTGAAGATTTGAGCAATGTAATCGACCGGATAGACGCCCAAATACACGGACTTTTTTAGGATTTCAGGAGAATTACAAACTCCTGAAACAAAAAATTGCAATCAAATTTGCCGATTATAGCTCCGGAATGTTTATTTTCCGGAGTTCTCATTTTATAATAAAGCCATGCCATTTATGTTTAGACTTGTATTTGCCACTAATAATCAGCACAAACTTGAGGAGATAAAAGAATTGCTCGGCGATTCGATCGATTTGCTCAGTCTCAACGACATTGGTTGTTTTGAGGATATTCCGGAGCCAAAAGATACGCTGGAAGGAAATGCAGCCGAAAAATCGTTTTTCGTGTGGAATAAATATGGTCTGAATTGCTTTGCCGACGACACCGGTCTCGAAATTGAGGCGCTGGATGGTGAACCGGGCGTTTATTCTGCCCGCTATGCCGGTGAAGAAAAAAGCGCAGAAAAAAATATTGAGCTTGTTTTACAAAAGCTTGCTAAAATAAAAAACCGCAAAGCCCGTTTTAGGACAGTGATTTCGTTAGTTGTCGACGGAGAGGAAACGCAGTTTGAAGGAGTTGTTGATGGTTGGATTCTGGAAGAAAAACGGGGAACCGATGGTTTTGGGTACGATCCTGTTTTTCAGCCTGATGGTTACTCAAAATGCTTTTCTGAAATGTCGTTGGACGAAAAAAATCAGGTCAGCCATCGATCGAGGGCTGTGCAAAAATTAGTCGAACACTTAAACCGGTTATCGCATGAGTAAGCTAGCCAAATATTTGCTTTTTGCATTTTTGCTTTTCCTGAATGGGTTTGTCGCTTTTGCACAGCCCTCGATCGGTGAATGGACCGACTACCAGTCTTACTCCAGTGCTAAAAATGTTGTTGATGCTGGCGATAAAATTTATTGTGTCACTTCGGGAGGATTGTTCTCCTACAGTAAAGCGGACAACAGTATCCTGAAAATGTCGGGAATCAATGGTTTGTCTGATTCCGGCGTAGAGCGGCTGGCGTATAGTACTGAAAAAGGTATTCTATTGATTGCATATCAGAATGCCAATGTCGATTTGCTAATTGGAAACCAAGTATTTAATGTTTCGGATATTAAACGGAAACAAATATCTGCAGATAAGACCATCAATAATGTACTTTTCGTCGGGAACCTGGCTTATCTTTCCTGCGGATTCGGTATTGTTGTAATAAATCTGGACAAAAAGGAGATCAAGGAAACCTATTTTATGGGAGCAGATGGTAGCTATATCAGCGTTTTCGATTTGGCAACCGACGGTGATTTTTTATACGCAGCAACTGAAAGTGGAATTTATAAAGCCGATGCGCACGACATTAATCTGCAGGACTACAATAAATGGAATCAGGAACTTAGCATTCCACAGGCAACAAAGAAATTCAGTAAAATAGAGAATTTTAATGGCCGCATTATTGCCTGCTATTCTGAGACCAAGAATGACTGGACAGTTAGCTCTTTGTTTGAGTTAAGTAATGGTGTCTGGCTTCCGGTTTTGCCTGGAATAAGCTATGTTTCGGACATAACTTCGACCTCAAAATACCTGGTTATTTCCGGATGGGATGATATTAGCGTGTTTGATCGCGATTTCTCGCTGGTATCATATTCGCCGAAAGATTTATTGGCGGAGGAAAATGTTTCGTTGAGTCCCAAATGTGCTGTGATCGATGATCAAAATATAATCTGGGTTGCTGATTCGAATAACGGGCTGCTAAAGGTTGGAACAAAAGCAGAGCAAATTATTCCGGAGGGTCCAATTGATAATATGATCTTCTCATTGTATATGAATGATCAGGACTTGTGGATTGCGCATGGCGGATATACTACATCGTGGGGAAATTTCTATAATCCGGCGCAGTTTCAACTAAACAGAAGCGGAAAATGGACAGCTTTCGAGCGAAAGATTATTCCATTACAAAATGATATCTGGGATGTCGTATGTTTCCAAGCCGATCCCAATGATCCGGACCACATTTATGTCGGTTCGTGGGGTGGGGGACTACTCGAATTTAGAAACGGACAATTTATCAATCAATTCAATAACTTTAACAGTACGCTGCAAACTGCTTTACCTGCACAGCCGCAGGAAGCTTATGTTCGTGTCGGCGGTTTGGATTTCGATTCGAAAGGTAATCTTTGGATAAGTAATTCAGAGGTTAGCAGCAGTTTGTCGGTATTGAAGAAAGATGGCACATGGGAAGCTTTTGAGTTGAAATCGGTTGCAAATAATTATTCAATAGGTAAAGTTATTGTCACAAAAGATGATGATAAATGGGTGATGGTCCCACGTGGAAAAGGTTTTGGTATTGCCGTGCTGAATAGCACCAACGATGTATCGAAAGCACAAAAGGTAATCGCCCTTTTCAGGAATTCGGATGGTGATTTTACAACCGATATGAGTGACGTTTATTCGATGGTGGAAGATAAAGATGGCGAAATCTGGATTGGTACTTCTGGTGGAGTGGCTGTTTACAGTAATCCTTCATCTATCTGGACGGAGAGTTTCCTTTATGCAAGCCGCCCGGGACTTGATCTGAAAGATAATTATTTCCATCCGCTACTTGAAAAAGAGACGGTAACTGCAATTGCTGTTGATGGTGCAAACCGCAAATGGCTCGGAACAAAATCATCAGGCGTTTTCTTGGTTTCTCCTGACGGGGACATCGAGTTGAAACATTTTGATACAGAGAACAGCCCGTTACCCGATAACCAGATAATGGACATTGCCATCAACGATAAAACCGGGGAAGTATTTATCGGGACTGCCCTGGGTTTAATTTCATACATGGGCGAAGCGACGGCTGGAGACGATGACTTTAATGATGTGTATGTTTACCCAAATCCGGTTCGCGAAACTTATGATGGCCCAATCGTGGTCAAAGGACTGCTCGAAAATACGGACGTAAAGATTACAGATATTAGTGGCGATTTGGTATATAAAACGAAATCACTTGGTGGTCAGGCAATCTGGGATGGAAGAAATCTGAACGGAAGGCGTTGCAAGACAGGTGTTTACCTGGTTTTTCTGAGCGATGAGGCCGGCGAAAAAACAAAGATTACTAAGTTATTGTTTATACATTAAAGCAGTGAAACTGTGATTACTTCGACCCGCGGCATATTCCTGCATGCAGTTAAATACGCTGAGACAAGCCTGATTGCAAGCATTTATACTGAAGCTTTTGGTCGTAAGTCTTTCGTGATAAGTGGGTTGAGAAGTAAAAATTCGTCGATGAAAGCCGGTATTTTTCAGCCGCTTTTTCTTCTGGATATGGAAACTTATTTTCGACCAGGGAAAGAAATTCTTCGGATCAGAAATGCCCGAATTTTAGAGCCTTTTGCAGCTATCCCGTTCGATATCAGGAAAAGTACACAGGTACTGTTTTTATCTGAAGTTCTTTATAAATGTCTGCGTGAAGAAGAGGCCAATGCCGAACTTTTTGATTTTATTTATCATGCACTCGTATTGCTCGACTTGTCGGAGGCGGGGATTAGCAATTTTCATTTGTGGTTTTTGCTTAACCTCACCAAATATCTCGGCATTTACCCACGAAACGAGGATTCGCAGATCAATAATTTCTTCGATATGCAAAGTGCCTCATTTGTCAGCCGCGAACCCATTCATGGCCAGTTTGCCGATAAAAGAGAAACGGCATTGCTGGCCCGATTGTTCGGGGTTGATTCTTCGTCGCTGGAATCATTAGGATTTTCGCAGCACGAACGTAAAATAATATTGCAGAAGCTACTCGAATTCTATCAGATTCATTTTGATAATCTTGGGACGATTAAGTCGCTGGAAATTTTAACAGATGTGTTGCGTTGAAGCAGGTATATCGATTAATTTGAAGACGGAGAAAAATAAAAAAGGAAATTGAAAGGCATATTTTCGTAAATTTGTAATCCAATATAAGTCATCAATGGCTGTTACTAAACTATCAAACACAAGAGGAAGTATTTTCTCCGCCGTCAATAAACTGGTTGCCGAAACCGGTTCTATCGACTTGGCAATGGGTATTACCGATTTTCCCTGTCCTGAAAGATTAGCTGATCTTGCCGCAAAATTTATTCGTTCCGGCTATAACAATTATGCACCACATGAGGGAATTATCGAGTTACGGCAGGCCATTTCCGATCGTGTAAAGGATTTGTATGCTCACACCTACAACCCTGAAACCGAAGTAACGATCACCGCCGGTCCGGTTCAGGCCATCTCGACAGCCATCAGTACCATTGTGAAGGAAGAAGACGAAGTGATTTTATTCGAACCTGCTTACGAATCGTATGCTCCGGCAATTTCGCTCAACGGTGGCCGACCGGTATATGTAACGATGAAACAGCCGAATTTTAAAATCGATTGGGAAGAAGTACGGAAAATGATCTCATCAAAAACGAGGATGATCATCATCAATTCGCCGCACAATCCAACCGGTGCCGTTTTGAGTGATGCTGACCTGGTTCAGTTGCAGCATCTGACTAATGGAACAGGAATCATCATCCTGAGTGATGAAGTTTTTGAGACTATTGAATTTGATAACAATACACATCTCAGTATTTCAAAATACCCGAAGTTAGCCGACCGCAGTTTTATCGTTTCTTCATTTGGTCCGGTTTTCAATATCAATGGATGGGGGATTGGCTATATTTTGGCTCCTGAGAAATTGATGGTCGAATTTAGGAGGATTCAGCAATTCCAGATCAACAACGTCAATACTCCATTGCAATACGCGCTTTCTGAGTTTTTAAAGACCGAAGAGTCGCGCCAGGATATTTCTGAAATGTACCAGGGAAAACGGAACTATTTCAACCGTTTGCTGGGAGAAAGCTTGTTCCGGGTTATTCCTGCTCAGGGAAGTTATTTCCAGATGCTTGATTACTCGAAAATCTCTGATGAACCTGACCTCGATTTTGCTTTCAGACTGGCCAGCGAATTTGGTGTTGGCGTGATTCCGGTGTCTGCATTCCTTCACGAGAAAAACAAGCTGAAGCTCGTTCGTGTTTGCTTTGCCCGCGATAATGAAACGCTCGAAAAAGCGGCAGAGAAATTAAAAGCAGTGCCTTCTCTGAAATAAGATTTTCAGGCAAAAAATAAAAAAGCCGGAAAGTTGGAATTAATCCTGCTCTCCGGCTTTTATGTTTTAACAGAATTGCCTATTTTTTAATCAGCAACCAGCAATCGCTATATTTAGTATAATTGGTCCTGATACTTTGTACACGGCTGCGGGCAGTTGTTTCATCGTTGAACGAATCGACGCAAACACGATAGTAGCCAGTTTCGCTGTGCAGGATAATCGGTTTAAATCCCTGCTGAACCAGCTCTTGTTTGAACCTTCCGGCATTTTCGTTGCTGCTGAAGCTGCCAACGATAATGAAGTAGCTTTTGTTACCGTATGCAGCCTGATCTTCCGAAGTCAAAGTGAATTTTTCACTTCGCATCGATACTGGTTTGGCACTGGTACCAGTGGCTTCCTTGTCGGCGGTTTCATACATCACGTCGGATGTTGGGTTTTCGCGCACACCGGTTTTGGGTGCAGGAACTGAGAATACTTTGGTTTCGGCTGTAGTTTCGGTTTTAGGAGCTTCCTCGCTTTTCTTCGACGATTTAAAAGTTTTACATCCACTGACAAGCAATGCTAATGTAAATGCAACTAATACGATTCTTTTCATTGTGTATAATTTGTTTTTAATTGTCAGGCGGAACTGGTTGCAGGCATTGAGTCGTTGCCAGTTTCACGGTCTTAACGGGATCAAATTGATTACAAAATTACTAAAGATCACTTAACGAACTATCAAAACAATGTAGATCAGGCAATTATTTATTAACAACGCATTGTTCATGATCAAATCGTGGTGTTGATATGTTCTGATCCGGGTTTCAAAAATTCAGAATCTTTTTCAGAAATCGTTGTCCTTTGATTGTTCTGTAAAATCGTGATTGCCTCAGTGCCCTGGCTTTATTATCGAAACTTTCAGAGAACATCAGCACCCACGGCCCTTTTCCGCGTGTCATTTCAATTTGATTGCTGTTGTGAAGCTCCAAAGCTTTCTCTGTATCCTCACTGTAGCCGTAATAAAACTGACCCGCTTCGGGCGAATAAACCACGTATGAATAATATTGCATGACCAAAAATCTGATTTTCCGGCAAAAATAGAAAAACCGGATGTAATTCCTGACCTTTTATACTGAAACGTAATCGAGCCATAAACTATTGCCCTGGTAATCTTCAACGACCTGGGTTTGGTTGCTGTGCTGGAAGGTTCCCACTAAAGTGTCAATTTCCTGCTTGAGCATTTTTAGGCCGTTATTAATGAGGTCACTTCTGAAACCTTTTTCTCCCAGGTTGATAACCATCTCGAACGATACGATTCGCCCGATGACTTGTCCCAGTTCTACCAATTTTCGCTGCGAGAGGTTCAGGTCGAGGTTAAAATCGAGCATTTCCTTCAGCGATGGGGCCGACTTGGTGGTGAGGTGAAAACTATTGAGAAACTGAAAGAGGTTGGTTTCTTTTGCCTTTTTCATCAATTTTACCAATCCTTCAGAAATTTGGGCATACAAAATGTCATTCGACCCTTCAAAAATCTGGAATGGACGACTATCCGTTATGCTGCGCCCGGCAATGTGATTGAGTTTATAGGCCTGAGCTCCAACTAACTGCGTGGCCGATTGGGCTGCTTCCTGCATCAGGTCGGTTACGACGCTTTTTACTGAATTGGCTTCGATGCCGTGGGGCGAAAGGTCGCGCTCAATTCCGGCTTTTTCGGCGCTATTGGCGCACATCGCCGAGCAAATGGTGTATGAAGCCTGTAATTTTGCCAGGCGTTGTTGAACCTGGTCGTAAGTAAACAACGAGCGGCCACCGATCAGTCGTTTGTTGATGTGCGCAAGTGATTCGTCGAGCAGGCGCTGAATAAAGCCCATTGCCATGCCCGGAAACTGCATTCTGCTTCGGTGAAGCAAATCGAGCATCATTTTCACACCGGTGGTTTCTGGTACCAGTCGTTGCAATTTAGGGATGCGGACATCAATTCTGTTCCTTCCGTATGGAATCTGGTATAATCCAAGGTTTTCGTAAAGTTCTTCAACCACGATGTTTTGTTCCGGGGCGTTTACATCGCATATAAAAAAGTCGATGTCGCGTTTCAGATCTCCGCTTTCGCTTTTTTCGCGGGCAGTGAGCAGCCAAAAGTCGGCCCAGCCAGTCAGTCCTGCCCAATGTTTTGTTCCCTTCAGGTGAAATTTATTGTTTTTTTCGGTAAACGATGTTTGCATATTTAGCGCGTCGCTGCCGAAATCAGGTTCAGTAATCATTAATCCGCCCATGTTTTGAAATTTCAGGAAGCGGTCGAAAATCGGTCTTTTGGCTTCTTCGAGCGCATATTTTCCAACCGGCTGGAGGAAAAGCGCCGAGTTAATTCCGAATGTAAGCGACAATGCAAGCGATTCGTAGGATGCCACTGCAAGCAGGGCGATATTTTCTTCCATTTTGCTGCCACGGCCTCCGTATTCGGTAGGTATTCCAATAGCCAGCGGATTTAGGCTCATGATCTCGCGCATCACAAAGGGAGGCATTCCCCTTTTGGTGGCCATTTGGTCAACGTCGGCCCTTACGTGAAAGATATGACGCAGCTTATCTTTCATCTGGTCCAAAAACAGCCGGAATGGCATGGTTTGAATATCGGTATTTAGCAATGGCCTTTCGAGCGCAAAATTTGTAGGATTCATCAATGTTTGTGTTTGTTACTGAAAAAATGAATGTATTTTGGAAATAGAATAACACGCTTTTATTACGAATGTTTTGGAAGTCCGGATTCTTTCAGGAGAATCGGTTATAAAGAGTTGGGTTTTCAACTCGCAGGTTCATTGTTTTTTCTGAATCATGAGGCCCGAAATGGCATTTTTCGTGAGAAAGGATTTTTTGGTTTTGGAAATGTTGTAATTTTAAAAACTGAATACATACCAATACTTCAAAATCGAAACCGAGATGAAGAAAAAATCCAATAAGCTTTTGCCATACGGAATTGCAGTGGCAGTTGTTCTCATTGTTTTGCTTGTTGTTGGCAAGAAAGCCGGCTGGTTCGGCAAAACATACGAAATCAATGTGGCAACCAAGGTTGTCGAAAGCAAAACGATCACCGAAACAATTACTGCCAACGGGAAGGTTCAGCCCGAGACAGAGGTTAAAATCAGTCCCGATGTTTCAGGTGAAATTATCGAATTGCAGGTTGCCGAGGGCGACGATGTAACAAAAGGACAACTCCTGATGGTTATTAAACCCGATATGTATGTGCAGGCACTGAATAGAGCAGATGCTGCCCTGAGTTCATCGCAGGCACGGCTTGCACAGGCCGAAGCCCGTCAGATTGAGAGCGATATGGCCTTTAAACGTGCCAGTTCTCTTTATAAACAGGAAACCATTCCGCAGTCCGATTTCGAGTCGGCCCAGGCTTCTTCTCAGGTAGCGCAAGCCGAAGTGAAAGCTGCGCAATTCTCCGTGAAATCTGCTGAGGCGTCGGTTGCAGAAGCTCAGGAGCAGTTGGTCAAAACTAAAATTTATGCGCCGATTGATGGCACTGTGTCGCGGTTGAATGTAGAAAAAGGTGAGCGCGTTGTTGGTACCAACATGTATGCAGGGACAGAAACGATGGTTTTGGCAAACCTGCACCTGATGGAGGTGAAAGTTGATGTAAACGAAAACGATATTGTTAAAGTGAATCTGAACGATACCGCTTTGGTTGAAGTGGATGCTTATATGGGGCGTAAATTCAAAGGTCTTGTAACCGAGATTGCTAATTCGGCCAGTGTGAGCGGCGCTTCGACTGATCAGGTAACCAATTTTGTGGTGAAAATTTTATTGCTCGAAGATTCGTATAAAGACCTGATTGATGCTGCGTCGGGAAAGCTTTATCCTTTCAGGCCGGGAATGTCGGCCACCGTTGATATATTGACAGAGACCCGAAATAATGTTATTTCAGTGCCCATTCAGGCTGTGACAACCAGATTGAGAAATGAAAAGGGCAAAGCTGCTGCCAACACTGCCAATAGTCAGACGGCAGAAACTTCTGAAGATGGCTCTGCTGCTGTTACCGAACAAACCAATAAACCAACAGACAGCGAAAAGGAGGAAATTGTTTTCCTGTATAAAGACGGTAAAGTTTTCAGGCAAAAAGTAAAAACAGGTATTCAGGATAGCGAAAATATTGAGATTACAGAAGGCTTAAAATCTGGTGACGAAATTGTTATTGCTCCGTTTAATGCGATCAATAAGCAATTGAGCGATAGTACATCGGTGAAGAAAGTTGACGAAAAAGAATTGTTCAAAGTGAAGAAATAGCTGACGTATCAGCAAAAAAATAGCCCGAAGTGAATTTTTTCTTCGGGCTATTTTTTTTATTCTTCGGCGTCAGCAATGTCAACAATTACAGTTCGCCAAAGCAGTTTCTTTTTAGTCGGAGTCTTGTCGAAAAGCGAAATGTGGTTGTCTTCTCCAAAGCCGTGCATTTCGAAATTCACATCATACCGGCCCGATTTTGCGAGGGCTTCTTCCAGAATTCTTTTTACATCGTTAGCCCGGTTTAGTGAGGTTTTCACGTAGTAATCTTCGTTTTCCATGAATTCGGAGTGTCCGTGAATGACTACTCGTCCGTTTGGATGAATGTGGGGAAGCACAACATTTTTGAGATATTTTTCAAAAATCCGGATGGCTTTGGGATTATTGAAAGCATAGGTAATGCTGAAACGGTAATTTTTCTCCAGTCTAGGTGGTGTCCATTTTGTTATGTGTAATGTTGTGTCTTTACTAATGGTAATCAGGCTTTTCGACTGCCCTGAGATCATGACATCAAAGTAACCTTCATCTCTGTTCCCCAATACGAGTTTGGTCGGAATTGTCACCATATCTTTAAAGAATGGTCCAAAATTTTGTACCACGCCTTTTTCGTCCGTCAGCTTGAGCGACCATGACGAGAGCGGCTCTTTCGCATTCTCGGTTGTGAAAATGAGACTGTTTTCCGGCTTGGCCTCATTAATTGTGAATAATCGTTTTGATTTTGTTCCGGGATAAAGTCCTCCGATTTCCCTGATCAGCGTGGGCGTCTGGCTTTTCATTATAACATGCCGGTTGCCGTCGTCCAATAGCAGCAGTTCATCGTCGCTTCCTGAAAGTAACTGATGACCGGCTTTCACCTTCCGGCCTTTGACAGAGATGCCTGAAGTACCAATACCATAAATACTTTTGAGATAAGTCCCGACTGATTGAGCCATCTCTTTCCCATCCGTCTTGCAAAATTCAGAGGTGCCAACTAGTGTAAGTTGCGTCGTGGGATTCTTCTTCAGGAAGCTGCCCACTTTGTTTACAATGTTGTTGTCGATAGTTGGCAAATCAGCCTTGTTGTCGGCTGTAATGCCATCCGTAATTCCGGAGATACCTGCTTTTGAGGCTTTTTGTTGTATTTCTGCTTCGCTTGTTTTTACATCGTAATACAAGCTTCCAGAAAGGTCTGTATTATCAGCTTGAGATGTCTCATCGATAGGTTGAGTGGCGATATCTGTTTCTTCAGGAATGACAACCGGCACAATTACGTGGTCGGGGATAGGAATTTGTTTGCTCTTGCCAAATTTAAAAGCAATACCGGTTCTGATCGTTGTGACATCCCATGATTCGACGGAACGCGGACTTTGACCAAAAGACGGATGATAAGCAGCGAAGGGCGAGATGATAACCTGTGACTTGTTGTTTTTTCCAGTTACGGTAATGTCGTATCCCAAGCCTACCTGAGTAGAAATCACGATGTTCTTGACATCGCTGAAAACATCAACTTCCTTAGGCGGATTTGGATTCGAAGAAGTAATATTCCAATGGTAGAAGCGCTTGTCAATATTGTATCCGAGCCGGGGGCCGCCATAAATAAAAAGTGGCGACTTGAACAGGTTCAACCGGATACTCGGTTCGAAAGTGATATAGGCCAGTTTCGTTTCGAATGTCTCGTCAAATTTTCCACGACGGCTTTCATAACCTGTGTGTAACATGAATCCGGCAACGGTGCCGGGTTTGTGGTATTCCAGAACCGGATAACCAAATAGTCCGATTCCACTTCCGTCTGTTTTTTCAGGAAAGGTAAGGTTTTGGTTTGGCTGCGTGATTGAACTATTGAATGAGTTGAAATTAGCACCTCCGGCAACGCCGATCCACCATGATGGTTTTATCAGTTTTGTTTCCTGTGCCGACAGCGACAGTGAAAAGCCGGTTGCGACCAGCGCTGCGAAAGTAAGTTTTCGTGCCAGTTTCAGTAGCGAACTCTTATTTACTGACACCCACGCGGGATTCACTATATATTTCATAGGGGAAGGAATTTAAATGTGTGCTGGCTATGGCCAATTTTGGTTCGTTTTATACTTAGCTTGAATATGTTAGCCCAAATCTAATCTTTTATTTGATTGAAACAATCCCGAAGAAGAGGATGTTCATCATTTCGTCAATTGACTTTTGCAGTTCTTCGTCCGACAGGTTTTTCAGGATAAGCGGCACTTCAAACCCATGCAACGCTGCGACAATTGTTTTGGCTGTCAGTTCCGGGTTGCTGATGGTAAAATCGCCCTTTTCAATCCCTTCGAACATCATATTTTTGATGACAGCCACCTCTGTGTCGAAGTGCTCCGACCGCATGCTTTCTACAAAATATAACTGATCGAGTAAATCATTTTTAAGCGCTTCGTAGTAGTTAACAACCGCTTTGAGCGACCGCATCCGAAAATAAATGTAGGTTTTTAATTTTTCCTTCGAGTCATTTGTTTTGCTAATTGCCCGCTCAATC
>JAEWME010000446.1 GCA_023393265.1 Bacteroidota bacterium
CACGACTGTTCGTACACATAAGGGCCGAACAATCATGATTCAGCATGATGTAACCAGTCCGCGCGTATACTCGCGTCTTCACCTCGTGAGTGGTACAAAGGGGATGGCCAGTAAATATCCCGAACCAGGGGTGGCAACTGCTCACGAATGGTTTACCGACGCCGAGATGAAAGCGCTTGAAGAAAAGTACACGCCTGAAATTGTGAAGCTGATCGGGACAATGGCCAAAAAAGTTGGCGGGCATGGTGGAATGGATTTCATGATGGACTGGCGCCTGATTGACTGCCTGCGCAATGGGTTACCGCTCGATCAGGACGTGTACGACGCTGCACTTTGGAGTTCGATTGCCCCGCTGAGCGAAAAATCTGTTGCTAACCGTTCCCTATCTGTTGATGTACCCGATTTTACCAGGGGTGCATGGAAAACCAATCCGCCTGTTGAGCTAAGCCTTAAAGGTGGTGGAACGACAGGCGTTCGGGAAAAAAGTGGTGGTTCGGCAAATCAGTTGTAACCAGTACCGGCAAATGTACAAAGAGGCAACCAACATCAATGGTTGCCTTGAACTAAACTTATGCGATAGGTTATTTAATAACCCAATTAGTTTTCGTGTCTCACCCGACCTGATCCGGCAATCGACTGGTCGACCAACGGGCGGCCTTTGTAGGTTACATTTCCGGAGCCTGCCAGCCTGACGTAGAGGTTTTTGTTGGCTTCGATACTCACGTTTCCGGAACCCGAAACTTTAACAGAAACGTCGTCGGCGCTGTAGTCCATTGCTTTGAGGTTTCCGCTTCCCGAAATGGCGATACTGAGGTCTTCTGCCGGAGTGTTGCCTTTCAGTAGAATATCGCCTGATCCTGAGATGGTTCCTGCAACGCGTTTGGCGTTTAGGTTGTGTAGTTTGATGTTGCCGCTACCACTTACGCCCAGTTCGAGCGATCTGGTTGTAATCTCGTCTTCGGCAATAATATTTCCGGAGCCCGAAACACCGAGCCCATTGATTTCAGGAGTTGTGACGTAAATCGTAATTTCGCCGGGCTGAAATGTTTTCCAGAAAAAATCTTTGTTGGGGAATCGAATGATCAGTTTACCATCCTTCACTTCGGTGATTAGTTGATCGAGCGTTGATGACTTGGCGACAACTTCCAGACTTTGTTTTTCGCCTTGCTCAAGATGCACATTGGCGCTGACGCGCAGCGAAATTTCGCTGAATGCTTCAACTTTGCGAGTTTGTTCGTCGGCCTGAACTTTTGCCGATAAAATAAGAAGGGTGGACAGTAAAATGATGGTGTTTAATTTTGTTTTCATCGAGCTTTATTTTTTGTTTTGAATAACCTGGTAACGCAATTATAGACTGGTAAATTTTTCGCAAGTTGCAAAACTGGCAATTTTTATTTTTAAAAGGAGAGGTTTTTCTATTGAAATATCGATTGTCGGTAAAATGCAGCCATTCGCCGTGCAATATCTCTTTGGTACCTTTTTATTTTGGCAATGCCGGAGGGTTTCGGTAATTTCAGCCTAAATTATTCGAAACCAAATTCGTTTGAACACTCACAACAAATTGATAAGACCATGAACTCACCCGTTGTTTTAATTCTTGTTGCAGTTTTCATTTTAGCGATCATTTTTATCGCTGTGTACAACAATCTGACCCGCCGGAAAAATCAGGTGGCAAATGCCTTTGGCGCCGTCGATGTGCAATTGAAAAACCGATACGACCTGATTCCCACCCTCGTTGCAACAGTTCAGCAATACACCACGCACGAAAAAGAACTTTTGACCAAAATAACTGAACTGCGCGGACAGGCGATGAATTCAGGATCGAATACAGAAGAAAAGGTACGCCTCGACAACCAGTTATCATCGTCGCTTTCGGGCCTGATGGTTGCTGTCGAAAATTACCCGAACCTGAAAGCAAGTGAAAATTTTACAGGATTGCAGCGTTCGCTCAATGAGGTTGAATCGCAGATTGCCGCCGCCAGGCGTGCTTATAATGCTGCCGTTACTGATTTTAACAATGCCATTCAAACATTTCCCGGTAATTTGCTGGCTGGTATGATGCTCCTGAAAACCAAGGAAGTTTTTGTCATTAGTGAAGGTGAACGGGCCAATGTGAATGTGAAAAATCTGTTTAATCAGTAATTTGGTTGCGAATGAAATCGGAATCTGATTTCAGGGCACTCTACGAAAGTCGGTTGAAAGCACGGCTTGAGTCGCTCGAATCGACGCGTAAAAAAGTATTGCAGCGATACGGCCTGGGATTTTTGTTAATCGTTGTGCTTGTCGCCTGGAACTACCTGCTGGCAACCCTGAATCCTCCTGATTTTTTGCTGATTGCTTCGGTTGCATTATCGGCAACAGGTGCAATTTGGTACATCATTGTAACCTGGAAGCGAAAAAGAGCATATCGACAAATATTTAAATCAGAAGTGGTTGCAGAAATTGTCAGACTGTTTGATCCCAACTGGAATTATTCTGCTGATTTGGGTATAACACAGGCTGATTACGGGCAAAGTGGTTTGTTTCGTCATCAGGTCGACCGTTACCAGTCGGAGGACATGGTTTCGGGAAGCATCGATAAAACCGATTTCCAGTTTTCGGAGATTCACTCAGAGTATAAACAGGTGACACATGGCACAAAAGGAGAGCGGCGCGAACATTGGGTGACGATTTTCAGAGGCTTGTTTATGCACGCCGATTTCAATAAAAATTTTTTAGGAACAACTTATGTTTTGCCCGATACAGCCGAAAGAATTTTGGGCGCTTTCGGACAAAGCCTGCAGAAGCTTAGTTTGCGCGGCGATTTGGTAAAGCTGGAAAATGTGGAATTTGAGAAACGTTTCGTGGTTTACAGTTCAGATCAGGTAGAGGCTCGCTATATTTTAACTCCGGCTATCATGGAGGCAATGGTTGATATGGCTACCCGCTTTGGGAACGATGTGTTTTTTTCGTTCGTGGGCACACGGGTGTATTTTGCCCGTAGCTTTTCCGTCGGGTTATTCGAACCAAATGTTTTTCGGTCGGGCGTGAATTATCATGACATGAAGGAAATGTTCGGGTTGTTTGGTATGATTTCGGTGCTGGTACAGGAACTTAACCTTAATACCCGCATCTGGACAAAAGCCTGAGTAAAGGCAAAAAGAATCTTGAATTTAAGGAATTTGAAAGTGCCGGTGTTTCATAAATCAATCCATCAATCCATCAATCCATCAGTCCTTCAGTCCATCCGTTATTCCTCATCCAGATCAAATAAGCCTTCGGGGATGCGAAGTTCAATCTCCCGGTTTTCTTCGTCAAGTCGCACAATCAGCTCTTCATTGAGCGGAATCATGGCTTCTTTTCCCTGATATTCCACGATTAGCAGCAGATTCCCGGAATAATCGCTTACATCTTCAATTTCGCCAATCAGGCCAAGCGACTCATCAAAAAGCTGGTAGCCTACCAATTCGTGAATGCTGAGTTCGTCCTCGGCCAAAGCCAGGTCGTTGTTGCTCACGTAAACCGAAAGGCCACAAAGCTCTTTTGCTTTTTTGTCGGTGTCGATCCACTCGAATTTGGTAATGACCGATTCTCCTGATTTAAATCGAAGTCCGTCTTCTTCAATGAAAAATGGAACCAGTAATTGGTCGATTTCAAGAAAGATGGCCGGATACTCCTCCAGTGTTTCATAATATGTTTCTTCGAAGCGGATGACCAGTTCGCCACGAATACCATGAGGTTTCTGGACGAAACCGATTTTGGTGCAGGAGTCTTTCGGGATTGTTTCCATGGTGGTAAAAATAGAAAAAAGCGACAGATTTCTCCATCGCTTTTATAAGTTGTATGTTCTAACCTGAGTTAAAAACAAACTCCGGATTAAGCTTCGGTTTCTTCAGCAGCTGATTCTTCAGCAGCCTCGGCGGCAGGAGCTTCTTCTTTAGCTTCAACGGCAGCCGCAGCAGCTTCGGCATTGCGTTTGGCAATTGCGTTTGCACGTTCGGCATTCTTTTTAGCTTCCTGATCGAGTTGAGCTTTTTTTGCAGAGTCTGAACTGGATGCCAGTCCGTCTTTTTTAGCTTGAACTTTCTTAGCCTTTTCGTTCATCCAGGCTTCGAATTTAGCTTCAGCTTCTTCGGCTGTGAAAGCGCCTTTCGCTACACCACCCAGAAGGTGTTTTTTGTACATTACTCCTTTGTAAGATAAAATAGCTCTTACTGTGTCGGTTGGTTGAGCACCGTTTGCAAGCCAGGTTAAAGCTTTGTCAAAATCGAGATCGATAGTAGCAGGATTTGTGTTTGGATTGTAAGATCCGATCCTATCAATATTTCTACCATCCCGTGGCGCCCTGCTATCAGCTATCACAATGTGATAGTAAGCATACCGTTTGCGACCCTGTCGCTGCAATCTGATTTTTGCTGGCATTTTTGCTTAATTTTAAATGATAAACAGTTACTTGAAAATTTGTGGCGCAAAGATAGAACTAAAATCATTAAATCAAAATCGATTTCAGGTGTTTATTCTCTTTCTTGGCATACACAATAATCAGGTTCTCAGTAAAGTTTCATTTCATACAAATAAATACCTTTGTTGTAGACAACCTTTGGAGGTGGAAACGCATCTAAGGTGCATCATTTAATTTACTGAAATAAGAAAATATGAAACTTCTAAAATTATTTTTTGTGTTGCTGATAGCAGTTTCGGCGACCTCGTGTCTTAAGAATGATGATAAGGCCAGTGGAACTGGCGATGTAATTATCGTGAGTAAAAAAATAGGGGAGAACACAGTTTACGGACTTTCGCTATACGCCTACACCTTTAGCGAGTTTAAAACGGTGACTGCGGTGAGTAGCACCAACTCGGGAAAAACTTACACGCTGGCAGCGAATCAGGGATATAAAACAAATTTCTACTACGAGACAGCCGATGCGGAAATGACGACCACGCCACCTGCTGCTGCAACATTTACGTTCTCGGCCGTGTTTGAGAATGGCGATACCCAAACTTTCGTTGATGCAATAACCTCCGAAGTCTTGGCTGTACCTGTAATCACAGCAACAGAATATAAAGGGACGGATAAAACAACAACCATTAAGTGGAACGATGTTTCGTCAGCCGATAGTTATGCCATCAATATCTTCGATTCTGACAACAAGCTTGTTTTTGCCAGCACAGAGCTTGCTAAAACGGTAAAAAGCTACACCGTGTCGCCTTCAGGTTCTGGATGGGCTTCGACTATTAAGCCGGTTGATGGTAAGACTTATAAAATCAGGCTTTATGCTTTCGCATACGAATCAACTGCTAATGCCTATAATGTTCAGGCAACTTCAATTGGCGAAAAAACATTCGTTTGGGCCGAAAGCGTAACTGAATAACAAATTGATAAAGATACTGTTCCGATACTGACAAGCCCGCAAATAAAGCCTTTGCGGGCTTTCTTTTTTAATTTTCATTAACCTTCGTTTTTTTGTTTATCACATTTCGTTTTCTACTTTTGCTTTTATCAAACAAAACACATAAAGATGATATTCAAGGAGCAGGTCAAAGACCTTAGTGATCGCCGGGATGCGTTAAGGAGGCATCTTTGACTACGACAGTAAGCTAATTCAACTTCAGGAAGAAGAACTAAAAACACAAGACCCCGATTTCTGGAACAAATCCAAAGAAGCAGAAG
>JAEWME010000007.1 GCA_023393265.1 Bacteroidota bacterium
CCGATGCAAACGAAGAAACTTATTGGGCGACCGACGACAACGAAACAACCGGTACAATCGAAATTGATTTAGGTGAATCCCAAAAAGTCAGCTATGTTTGGTTGCAGGAATACATCAGGCTCGGCCAGCGGGTGAAAAGTTTCAGCATTGAAGCCGAAAAAGACGGAAGCTGGCAAAAACTGGCCGAAGGAACAACCATTGGCTACAAACGAATTGTGAAGGTGACGCCAACTGAAACGCAAAAAGTGAGAATCACGATCACCGGATCAAAAGCCTGCCCTGCAATTTCCAATATCGAAATCTATTAAAAACTGACAGGTTGGCACAACCTGTGACAGAGAACAAACATTACCGAACCAATTTGTTTCTCAGGCATTTAAAAATATGCCACCTGAAAAGAATTCAGATTGCTTGCAAAAATGACAACTTCGGGGCTTTTATTTCGCCACTTGAGGCTTTGGCATAGTATCTGCTAAACGCAGGATGTCGAATCAAAAAAAACTGATTGTATAACCAATTAAAATAATTCTAAAATGGCAGATTTAAAAGGAAAAATTCTGGCTGGTAAAATTCTCGTACAGCCGAAAGAAGCAGAAAAGAAAACAGCTAGCGGAATCATCATTCCTGATTCAGCAAAAGAAAAACCACAAGTGGGGAAAGTGGTATTAGTTGGTTCTCCAAAGAAAGACGAGCCGATGGAAATCCAGGTTGGCGACACCGTTTTCTACGGAAAATATTCAGGCACCGAGTTGCACATCGACGGAACTGATTACCTGCTGATGTCACAAACCGACGTTTTGTTTATCGCTGAATAATCTAGTATTAACATCATTCAAAAAAAGAAATAGAAATGGCAAAAGAAATTAAATTCGAGATTGAAGCCCGTGACCTCCTGAAAAAAGGGGTTGACAAACTGGCCGATGCCGTGAAAGTGACACTCGGTCCGAAAGGCCGCAACGTAGTAATCGAAAAGAAATTCGGTGCACCGCACATCACCAAAGACGGTGTTAGCGTTGCAAAAGAAATCGAACTTTCGAATGCTTACGAAAACATTGGTGCACAGATGGTAAAAGAAGTGGCCAGCAAAACCGGCGACGACGCTGGTGATGGTACTACCACAGCAACTGTTCTGGCTCAGTCTATTATTTCAGTAGGTTTGAAAAACGTTGCAGCAGGCGCCAACCCAATGGACCTGAAACGTGGTATCGACAAAGCTGTAACCAAAGTGGTTGAAAGCATCAAAAGTCAGGCCGAAAATGTTGGCGACGACTTCAACAAAATCGAACAGGTTGCCAAAATTGCAGCCAACAACGACGGTGCCATCGGTGCATTGATCGCTGAAGCCATGGAAAAAGTAAATAAAGAAGGTGTCATCACCGTTGAAAGCGCCAAAGGAACTGAAACTTATGTTGACGTTGTAGAAGGTATGCAGTTCGACCGCGGTTACATCTCTCCCTATTTTGTAACCAACACCGAAAAGATGGAAGCTGAGTTGGATCATCCTTATATCCTGATCCACGACAAGAAAATCAGCGCCATTCAGGACATCCTTCCTGTTTTGGAACAAACTGCCAAAGCTGGCCGCCCATTGATGATCGTTGCTGAAGATGTTGACGGTACTGCCCTTTCGGCATTGGTTGTTAACAAACTGCAAGGCACCATCAAAGTATGCGCTGTAAAAGCACCCGGATTCGGCGACCGCAGAAAAGAAATGCTCGAAGACCTGGCTGTTTTGACCGGCGGTACTGTTATCACCGAAGAAAAAGGACTGACTTTGGAAAATGCAACAATCAACGACCTGGGTGTTGCTGAAAAAGTTACCGTTAATAAAGAAAACACAACTGTTGTAGCTGGCGGCGGCTCTGAAGAAGCCATCAAAAACCGTGTAAACCAGATCAAAAAACAGATCGAAACAACTACTTCTGACTACGATAAAGAAAAACTTCAGGAACGTTTGGCCAAATTGGCTGGCGGTGTAGCCGTACTCTATGTGGGCGCTGCTTCGGAAGTTGAAATGAAAGAAAAGAAAGACCGCGTTGACGATGCTTTGCACGCAACCCGTGCTGCCGTTGAAGAAGGTATCGTTCCCGGCGGTGGTGTTGCCTACATCCGCAGCATCTCGGCTCTCGAAGGACTCACAGGCGACAACGACGACGAAACCACCGGTATCGAAATCGTGAAACGCGCTATCCAGGAACCACTTCGCCAGATTGTTTTCAACGCTGGTAAAGAAGGTGCCGTAGTTGTTCAGAAAGTACTCGAAGGTCAGGGAGACTATGGTTACAATGCCCGCACCGACGAATACCAAAACCTGTTCGAAGCCGGAGTAATCGACCCTGCTAAAGTAACCCGCATCGCGTTGGAAAATGCCGCTTCAATTGCCGGTATGTTCCTGACAACCGAATGCGTGTTGGTAGAAGAAAAAGAAGACAAACCAGCTATGCCTCCGATGGGCGGCATGGGTGGCGGTATGGGCGGCATGATGTAATCGCCCGTGATTGCCAGATAATAGACCTTAGATGTTAGACTTCTGGGTCTGTCGAAAATACAAAACAGCGCGGTAATAATATCGCGCTGTTTTTTTATGCCGGTTGAGTTTTTGCATTAATGGTGCGGAGGCATCAGATGTTGGTAGAAAACACAAACGGACGAAATACAATAAACAAACCCCCACCCCTGATTGATCTGAAGTGGAGGTTTGCGTTTCATCCATCCAATGAACAGCCGGATACAACAATGCGGGAGCCAGATTCATGCTGGCAGTTATTAAAAACTAATCCGCAGTAGCTAATTCCGTTGTTCACAGTGACAAAAACTAAGTTTCCGGCGCGTATTTGCTTTTTGTCGCCACTTCATACACGCTTGCAGAAACCAATTTTAATCGCGTTGAAGCGGGAAAAATATTCGCAGTAGCCTTTTTTATGGGTATGCCTATCCAATACATGCCTGCGATTGCCCGCCACGGCGACGAACTACTTCTTTACATTGCGGAACGACAATCCTGAAACCTGTTTATACTGTGGACTGGTTGTCCCGTAAATAGATTTTACGTAGATCTTAACTCCCAGCGCCACGTCCACCAGACCTGTGCCTGTGCTGTAAAGAATCCGGTCGCGTTCGATGCGTGAGTTGGTTAAAATGGTCGACGCCTCAACCGCAATGGCATTGGTCTCTTGCAGTGCATGGTAATAATCGGTCAATGCAGTAATCTTCAACTCTTCTTCGTTCGGATTATATTCCGGAATGTTGCTTAAAAACTGGATAAACCGATCGAAATTCTGAATACGGTTGTCGAATCCCATTTGAGAAGAAGAAATCTTTCCGGCACTGCCACCTTCTTCGGAGGCTTCATCGCCGGTTGCTTTAGACGGAGACGATCTTCGTCCCTGTAACTTTTTTACCAGCGAACCGGCCGAGGCAATTACAGCAGGCCCGGCATCGCTTGCGCGAAGGGCGTTGATTACCCGTGTGACCAGCTTACTGAGATTGGAGAAGAGCGTTTCACGATCGGCGATAGCCTTGTTTGAGACACCAAATTTGGCGTTAACACCTGCCAGAATTTCTTCGGATGCAGTTTTTAGTTCTTTCAGCGCGTTTAGCGTAAGAATTGTTTTTGATGGATTGTAAGTCGCTCCGAGCGCATCAACAGCAGTAATTAAAGTTGCGAAGTTTGCCACATTTCTTGCGTGGCCTGTTTCTGATTTGCTTGCCATAAGTGTAGTTTAAGGGTGAAAAAATCAGTTAGTTAACTCGTTACTATAAATTTCGGATATTATAATCAATTCATCGACCATTCAACATTTAAAGTTATGAACAGCAGAAACCAGTTTGTTTTATTCTGAAACGCCGAATTGGATGGGTATTTCTGGCTATCAGCAGTTTAACTGTTAATAAGTTTTATGGATTTTCTGTTTTTTATATCTATATTAAAACAGAATGCCTTGATTGCATTTTAATCTGCTTATGGAATTATTGAAATTTATAATGGGCAACTGAAAATAATTCTGAGTAGAAATATAAATAAAGAAGTAAATTTGTTCTGACTGGATTTATTTGGGAAATATGGCTGCTACAATTTTTAAAAACAACATTCATCAACTAGAATTTTCTTTTCTTGAGAAAACAGAGAAATCGAATGAAAGTGGCGTTGTTTTAACAGCCGACTACACAAAATTAGATCATAATACTAGTTCACCCGATATTTTATTTGCGTTAGAAACAGCAAAAGAAAAGTTTGATGCCGATGCGGTTTACTTTCGCTATTTCGATGACGGACGCGGTTTCGTTCCTCAAATTTATATTTACGACAATACCGATAACCACCTGACAGACAAGAAGCGCGACATTCATATAAAAGTCTGGAGCGGTTGCCAGGTGCCAATGTATATCATTATCGGGAAATCGGATGTTGAGTTATATGATGCCCGAGAAAGAGCAAAAGATGACAAGGAGACAAGCGCTTACGATACCATTAAACTTACCGGAGAGGTTATAAAAGAATTTACCGCGAAAAGTTTCGATGATGGTTTGTTCTGGGAAGAAAAAAAGAACGAAAAGCATTTTCAGTTTAAAGGGTCGGCTTACCGCGATTTAATCGATGGGCTGAAAAAAGTGTACAAAGCGTTTCAGGAAAAATCGGGGTTAGATAGCCACATTGCTTTAAAACTGTTGGTTCAATGTTTGCTGATCAAGTATCTCGAAGAACGGGAGTCGGAAAGCAAAAGTGGTTATTTTGCCGAAACCTATTTCCAAAATCAATTTGGATGCACCGATTTTTGCGAAGTGATCCGCGCTGGTAAACTGCTTGAACTATTGGATCAACTTGCAGAGGATTTTAATGGGAAGATATTTGAATGGGATAAAAAGGAAGAAAGCGAAGCCCGTCAAGCTATTGAAAAGTCGGAAGTAAAAGAGCTTGCCTATTTTCTCGACGCTAAAATCAAAAACGACCAGTTCGTTTTGTGGCGGTTATATTCCTTTTCACATTTACCTGTAGAATTGATCAGTTCGGTTTACGAAGAGTTGCTTACCAACAGTAAAGACATTGTTTATACGCCCGAGATGGTTGTCAACACTTTGGTTGATGAGTGCATGCCCTTGAAAAGCCCAAAGACTGATTTTAAGCTCATCGACGTTAGTTGTGGTTCTGGTATTTTCCTTGTAAAAGCTTACAAACGAATTATTCAGTGGTGGAGATATAACCGTTGGCAGGAAACCGGAGAGTTGGAAAAGCCGTCGTTAAATACCTTAAAGCGACTGCTTTTAGATAGCATTTATGGTGTCGATATTCAGGAAGATGCCATCCGTTTGTCGGTATTCAGCCTGGCGTTGGCTTTACTCGACGAGGTTGATCTGAAACCACCCGTTTGGCAGGAACTCAAATTTCCCGATCTGGGCAGGCAGAATATTGTTGTCAACGATTTTTTCAATTACATTACATCGAAGCCAATTAGTGATTTTAATTTGGTAATTGGAAATCCGCCTTTTAATCCTCCAATGAATGATAAGGGCAAACAAACATCAAACGGAGCATATTTCAAAAGACTTAGAAACGATCATAATTATGAAAGTGAAATTGAGATTCCTGATCAGAATGTTGCATTACATTTTTGTTTTCAATCATTAAAGT
>JAEWME010000060.1 GCA_023393265.1 Bacteroidota bacterium
GTCGGACACAGCGAGGTACAACACATTGCAACAACTGGCATTGGTGGCCATTACCAAATCGAAAGCAGGAGCAGATTCGCTTTATTATCCAAGCGACTATTCGTTTTCGCCTGTTTACTTCGGCGGATATTACAACAAGTCTGATTTAACTTACCGGTTCAATATCGCCAATCACCTTCAGGAAATTTTGGACGGCAAAAAAGAAAATCTCGGCTTCTATCTTGAAACCAACCTGAAAAATTCGCTTTACGGGCAAATTGTGCTAAAAAGTCCTACCAGTAAAAAAGGTGTTCAAATTCAGGTAACCTATTCGAAGTATAAATAGAATTCCCATTTTTATTCACCTCAAATCGAAATGGCATGTGCGGAATTGTTGGCTACATTGGAGAACAAGATGTTTTTCCAATCCTCATTCAGGGACTAAAACGACTGGAGTACAGGGGATATGATTCGGCAGGGCTGGCTATTTACGACAACTCGCTGAATGTGTTCAAGTGCAAAGGGCGTATCGCTGATCTGGAAAAACATGTAGCTGACAAAAATACGGACGGGCACATCGGTATTGGGCATACGCGCTGGGCAACCCATGGCGAACCAAACGACACAAACGCTCATCCCCATACATCGATGAATGGTGCCTTTGTGCTGGTTCACAACGGTATCATTGAAAATTATGCAGAACTAAAATCAGACTTACTGAAAAAAGGTTATACTTTTCAGTCGGCAACCGATACCGAAGTTCTGGTTAACCTGATTGAATATTTTTACCTGAACAGCGACGAGCAAAATGCTGAGATCGCCGTGAGGATGGCCCTTTCGAAAGTAGTCGGAGCCTATGGCATTGCGGTGATGTGCCAAAACGAGAAGGACCAGTTGATTGCTGCCCGAAAGGGAAGTCCGCTGGTAATCGGAATCGGGAAAGGCGAATATTTTATCGCATCCGATGCTACGCCAATCATTAACTACACCGACAGTGTCATTTACCTGAACGACAATGATGTTGCGATCATTAACGCCAATGGACTGACGCTTAAAACAGTCTCAAATGTTCCGGTACCTTTTAAAATTACCAAGGTCGACATGACCATTGGGGACCTGGAGAAAGGCGAATTCGACCATTTTATGCTGAAGGAAATCTTCGAGCAGCCAAAAACCATCGAAGATACTTTCAGGGGAAGAATCAATCCGGAGAAAACAGAAATTGTACTTGGCGGACTACTGGATGTTTTTCCGAAGATAAAAGCAGCACAGCGTATCATCATCATTGGGTGTGGCACCTCGTGGCACGCCGCGCTCGTAGCCGAATACCTGATTGAGGAATATGCCCGCATCCCGGTTGAAGTGGAATATTCGTCGGAATTCAGATACCGAAACCCTATTTTGGGAAGCAACGATGTGGTGATTGCGATCAGCCAAAGCGGCGAAACAGCCGATACGCTGGCAGCACTCAGAATGGCCAAGGAGAAAGGCGCTACTATACTGGGTATTTGCAATGTAGTTGGATCAAGCATTGCACGGGAAACGGATGGAGGCGTTTATACCCACGCTGGCGTTGAGATAGGTGTAGCGTCAACCAAAGCTTTTACGGCACAAGTGACTGTGCTTACGCTATTGGCCATTAAACTCGCCAAAGAAAAAGGCCAGATTTCGTCAGGACTATACCTCGACCTGATTAACGAACTGGCCGACATTCCGGAAAAAGTAAAATCGGTTCTTGTAAACCATCCTCATATAAAAGAAGTTGCCGCAAAATATAAAGATGCCATCAATGCGCTGTATCTTGGGCGCGGAGCTCTTTTCCCGGTTGCGCTTGAAGGTGCCCTGAAGCTGAAGGAAATTTCGTACATGCACGCCGAAGGTTACGCCGCCGGAGAAATGAAGCACGGCCCGATTGCACTTGTCGACGACAACCTGCCGGTAATTGTAGTAGCCGCCAAAGATCATTATTACGAAAAAATCGTGAGCAACATTCAGGAGGTAAAAGCCAGAAGGGGCAACATTATTGCGGTAGTAACCGAAGGCGACGACGGGCTGAAAAACATGGTAAGCGATCTGTTCGAGATTCCCAAATCGCACCCGGTGGTGGCGCCGTTACTAGCCATTATTCCACTCCAGCTTTTTTCCTATTACATTGCCGTCATGCGGGGCTGCGATGTGGATCAGCCCAGAAATTTGGCGAAATCTGTCACCGTGGAATAATTTTATTCGTCAGGATGATAAGGCGAATCAAGCCGTCGTCCGCGATATTCAAACCTATTGGCCATGATGTTCAGGATTTCATTGGCACTGGTTTCAACCGGCTTATTCGAAACATTCACAATCGTGAAATTTCCCTTTTCGAAGATAAAATTGGCATATCTGATTTCAAGCAAAACCTGTTTCTCATCCACATAGCTGGTGTTCTCCGTATTATTCAAACTCCTGAGTCGTTTCATGCGGTGCGAAATGAGTTGTCCCGAGCTGATATTCAGCCCGAAAACACGGTTTGGATCAACTTCAAAAAGCTCTTTCGGAGGTTCAATTCCGGCTACAAGCGGGATGTTTGCAACTTTCCAGCCGTACATAGCCAGGTATACGCTGAGAGGTGTTTTTCCTGAACGGGAAACTCCGGTCAGGATGATCTCTGCATCGTGGAGCCTTGCCGGACTCAAACCATCGTCGTGGTTCAACGTAAATTCGATGGCTTCAATCCTGTCAAAGTATTTCTGATTGATTTCACGGTACAAACCAGGTGACTGAAGCGAGGGAATATGCAGCCGCTCATCCAGATAATTAGCCAATTTCCCCATATAGTCAATATTCTTTACCCCGTGTTCCTTGCAAATCTCTTTTAAATAGTCCCGATGACCGCGATTTACAAGCGTATGCGCAATCAAACCACCATCATTTTTTGCTTTTTCAACCACCTCGTCGATCTGTCTTTTTTCATGGACTTGCGGTACAATAATTACCGGCACATTGTTGTTTGGATACTGTATTAGCAACGATTGTACCATGTTATTTCCGGCCAGCCCTTTACCCCCTGATACAATATAAATCGGTTCAACTTTCTTTTGCATATTTTCTGTTTTCATCTTCTCCAAATTTAATTAAATAAGCCTGATTTCCTATACAGGCCGCCTATCCAAAAATTCTGAAAAATACAGATTCAAGCCACATTTCTGAAAAAAGTTTTGGTGAAAGGACATCAGACTGACATTATTTCTTAAATTGGCTAGTATTATTTTTTATTACAATTTTTAATCTTGATTCGTTATGCTATACGTTGCTGATGAGAACCGGTACAGCCAGATTCCATACAAAAGATGCGGAAAATCAGGGCTTAGACTGCCCGCCATTTCGTTGGGTCTTTGGCACAATTTCGGAGGTGTGGATGTTTTTGAAAATGGACGGGCAATGTGCCGCCGGGCTTTTGATTTGGGGATCACCCATTTTGATCTGGCTAACAACTATGGTCCGCCTCCCGGATCGGCCGAAGAAAATTTCGGGAAGATTCTCGATCTTGACCTGGGAGTTTATCGCGACGAACTGATCATTTCGACCAAAGCTGGCTATCTGATGTGGCCTGGACCTTATGGGGAATGGGGAAGCCGCAAGTATTTGCTCGCCAGCCTTAATCAAAGCCTGAAACGCATGAAACTCGACTATGTGGATATATTCTATTCACACCGTCCCGACCCAAATACACCGCTCGAAGAAACAATGAGGGCACTCGATCAGGCCGTCAGACAGGGGAAAGCGCTGTATGCAGGCATCTCGAATTACCCTGCGCCAATGGCTGCCGAAGCTGCCAAAATACTGAAAGAACTCGGAACACCCTGCCTCATCCATCAGCCTAAATATTCGATGTTCGAACGTTGGGTTGAAGGCGGTTTGCTCGATGTACTCGAAACTGAAGGAATTGGCTGCATTCCGTTTTCACCACTCGCTCAGGGGCTTTTAACCGATAAATACCTGAATGGCATTCCGGAGGGTTCACGGGCCGCAAAATCGTGGGGTTTCCTTCGTCCTGAAGAAGTTGAGCCAGCAATTGAACGGGTAAAAAAACTAAACGAAATAGCTAAACTTCGCGGCCAGAGCCTGGCACAAATGGCACTTGTATGGTTACTGAAAGACCCGAGAGTTACGTCGGTTTTAATTGGCGCCAGTTCGGTTAAGCAACTCGAAGACAACGTGGCCTCACTGAAAAATATGAAATTCTCTCAGGAAGAACTCACCCGGATTGAGACTATTCTCACAGAGAAAAGCACTGTATCCGTTTCCAACCAGGATGATAAAACTTCGTCGAGAGGCGACTTTATTCAAAACCTGGCAAAGAAATTTGAAAAACGTAAAATCTGATTGACAATGAACCAAACAGCCCTGATTACCGGAGCAGCAAAACGGCTCGGAAAAGCAATGGCTTTTCATTTGGCTGGACAGGGCTGGAATATTGCCATTCACTACCATTCGTCGGAAAATGAAGCTGCCGAGGTGAAAGACCAGTTGTCAAACAAATTTCCGGGTCAGCGCTTCGAAATATTCAGGGCAAACCTTGCTGACGCAGAAGAAGTAGAAAAACTCATTCCAGCGGCAATTAAGAGTTTGGGACGAATAGATATGCTGGTCAACAACGCTTCGGTTTTTGAGATCGGATCAATTGGAAATACGTCGGCAGCTTTTTTCGACCAGCACCTGAATGTCAACCTGAAAGCGCCGTTTCTGCTTTCCAAATCGTTTTTCAACCTTTGTAAAAAGGGTATGATCGTCAACATAACGGATACGCGGATTGTTTCAAATAAAGGAACTCACGCAGCATATTCGATTTCGAAGAAAGCGTTATGGGAGCTGACAAAAATGGCCGCACTTGAGTTTGGACCTGACATCAGGGTAAATGCAATTGCACCCGGGTTGACACTTCCCCCGGTAGAAAAAGACGAGAGCTACCTGGAGCGGCTTTCAGAAAAAATAGCCATGAAAAGGCCCGGCGGCGTTGAACCCATTCTGAAAAGTATCGATTTTATTATCGGAAATAACTATCTGACGGGGCAAATTTTGTTTTGCGACGGAGGCGAAAATTTAGGAACAACCAGCTAAACGACAAACTGATGGCATTAATACGGGTTAAAAACTTATTGCTCAGAACATACATCGGGTTCAATCCTGAAGAAATTGCAAACCTGCAGGACGTGATCATCAACGTTGCCATTGAGGCAAATATTTCTGCCGAAGCGCTTCAGTCTGATGAGCCGGAAGGTATTTATAATTACAAAACCATCACTAAGCAGATTATTGAACTGGTTCAGGAAAACCGGTTTAAATTGCTGGAGGTTTTAACAAACAACATTCTTGAATTAATCATGAAAGACGAGAGAGTAATCCGCGCCAGGGTAGAGGTTGATAAACCGCATGCACTCCGCTTTGCCGAATCTGTCTCGTTTGAAATAGAAGCACACCGATGAATGAATGCATTATTGGCATCGGATCGAATATTGACGCAGATAAAAATATAAATGAAGCAGTGAAAATCCTGTCAGCCGAAATCGAAGTGGTACAGGTTTCAACGTTCATTCGAACCAAGCCAATTGGGTTGACCGATCAACCAGATTTTACCAACGGCGCAGTGAAAATTCGTACAGAAATGAAGCTCGGGGAATTAGCGTCGTATTTGAAAAGCCTGGAGGACAGAATGGGACGCGACCGATCGGAACAGAAGTTCGGGCCAAGAAATATCGACCTGGACATTTTGATCTGGAACAACACCATTGTCGATCAGGATTATTACTCGCGGGACTTCCTGCGAAACTCTGCTACCGAATTAGGTTTTAATAATGATAACTGAAACAGAAAAACATCACCATGAAAAATTTTAAACAAGTGGCGAAAATCTTAATCGTAGCCATCATTTCGACAGTCTTATTCGCTTCATGCGATAATGGCTCTTCGGGTCCCGATAAGCCAGCCAATCAGTACCTTATTTCAAGCGAAAGCGTTGCTTCCGTTTCAACGCAGCAGTCGCTCGAAAATTTCTCGGCACTCTCTCCTGAAACTGCGCCTGCACTCAGTTTCGTGATCAAGTCTGATGTCGACGTCAGGAAAGTTATTTACAAAACAACCTTCAAACAACAGAAAATAACAGTTTCAGGATTGGTTTGTATGCCCAAACTGGCAGGCGATTATCCGATCTTAAGTTTCCAGAATGGAACAAATACCCTTCATAGCATGGCCCCAACCGAAGCAGTTGACGACGACCTTTATAAAATCATCGAAAGCGTCGCTTCGTTCGGTTTTATCGTCGTCATACCCGATTATATTGGATTTGGCGCTTCGTCTGAGCTTCCGCACCCATATCTGCATGCGGAGTCGACAAAACAAAGCATTCTCGATCTGATTCGCGCGGCAAAAGAATATGCAGCCGACGATCAGGTTACGGCCAAAGCAACCAACGATCTCTATATTTTTGGCTATTCGCAGGGCGGATGGGCAACCATGGAACTTCAGAAAGAAATTGAGGCCAATTATGCTTCGGAATTCAACCTGAAAGCCAGCTCGTGCGGTGCCGGACCTTATTCGATCGAGTATATGACGACCAATATTTTAAGTCAGCCCGAATATCCAACACCTTATTTTCTCGCATACCTGCTTAATTCGTATCACGCCATTGGCGAAATCAGCAATCCTCTGAGCGACTTTTTCAACGAACCTTATTCAACCAACATCCCCGGATTATTTGATGGAATGCACACAGGCGGCGCTATCAATGCAGAACTGACAACAAATCTAAGCACGCTGTTGACTTCTGATTTCAGGACAAAATATGAGACAGACAGTAAATTTCAAGGCGTGAGGACAGCTTTTACAGCAAATAGTGTAACCGCATGGAAAACAACCACACCGACAAAACTTTTTCACGGAACCGCCGACGAAGTCATTCCACTAAGCATCAGCCAGAAGATGCTTGCCGATTTTAAAACGGCCGGAGTCAGCGATACCCAGATACAACTTGTTCAACTGGCTGGAGCGGATCATACATCAGGCGTATTTCAGGCCGGAATACAAACCATCCTTTGGTTTCTCTCAATAAAGGGACAATAGTTATTCGGTATAAACATGAATGCTGCTTTGTGCGCTTGGCAAATAATTAACGCCAAACCAGCAAATCAGCAAAATGGCAAACGAAACAGCAAGTACCGCCATTGCCTTTTTATGATCCGATGGATGCCGATAGCGATAGTGAATATAAACCAGATAAAACATCCAGGTTATAAATGCCCATGTTTCCTTGGGGTCCCACGTCCAGTAGTGACCCCAGGCTTCCTTGGCCCAAAGAGCGCCAAAAAGTAATCCAAGAGTCAGGAACGAAAAGCCCAGGTAAACCAGGTTATCGGCCAGTTGGATCGGTCCTCTTACTGTTTTTTCCGACGGAACAAAAAATAGGTTTCGTATTGCGACTAAAGACGACGCTCCAAGTAACGCATAAGCGAAAATATAAACGATAACGTGCGGAATGAACCACGGACTCTGTAAGGCGGGCATCAGCGCTTTGTCGCTGTTTTCGGGATGTTGCAGGTTGATAAAGAGAAACAGGATTGCCAGTCCGAGGCTATAGCTGACAAGCCATTTGTACTTCCAGCGCCAGTAAAATAAAAGACCAATACCTGATAAGAATATGGCATACCACAACCTCGTCTCACCGAGCGTTCGCATTGGAGGTCTATCAACCTGAAGCCACAGTACTGAAACATACACCAATAAAACTATAGTTCCTGCAAGCGACAGACCACCGGCAAGCTGATTCACAACTTTTTTGCCCGATGTAAAAAACAAAGCTGAAGCTAAAAGCCAGCAAAGGATGGCAATAGAGGCGTATATTGGGAAGCTAAGCCACATGATCGACTCCTCCTTCTTTAGGTTTTCCGGAAATAAACAAAAAAGCCGCACCCGCCATCATCAGGAAGATACCGGTATACACAACAGGCAGCCAGGGGTCGCGAACCAACTGCAAAGTGCTCAGGTTTGACCAGCGCCCCATCGCAGTGTCATATCCAAGCTGGTAAATCTTCCAGCCTCCAAACTCCGAAGGACTATTCACTTCAATTATTTTTTCGGTCTTTTTTCCACCGCCGTCTTCAATTTCAACCACCGAACGAAATTTACGAGGTTCCGGCTGTAGTAAGACTAAAGTCACCCCCGGCCAAAGATTCATTGTTTTAGGAGCCCAACGGTAATTTCCACAGCAAACCCAACCCGAAACCACCGACTGATCGATGCGGCTGGTAACTTTCAGTTTGGCCGAAACTACTGCTCCCGGCAAATTGGCTTCAACATATTCGTCTCCAGACCCCTCCGAAAAACTGAAAAATCTGGTTCGTTCAATACGGTAATCACCCAGTTGAAGTGTATCCTTATCAAGTGTAGCGATCAAATCGATTCCTTTATGCTGAATGGCTTCTCCTGTTTTGCTGTTAGCCAAGACTATTTTGGGTCGAAATTCGTCGATGCTAAAATCCGCCAGCCGAATGGAAAACGGGAGTATAGTCACATGGCCGGACTCGTCTGTGGCCCGGTTTTCAGAACGACCTTCAAAACAGTTCATCGTTAAACGTCGTACATCGCTGCTGCCAAGTGAAGTAGAAAAAAGTACCACGAAAAGACCAAAATGATTCAAAAAGAAACCTGTATTTTTCAGGTTAAAAGGAGTTAAGCGGGCGAGGGTAACCAAGCCAAGAAGTACAAGCAGATAAATATTTATCAGGATGAATGGCCAGGTTCGGACAATGTGCGTCAGCCCCAGTAACCGGATCAGGCCGTTGGCTGGTTGAACGTCCTGCCTGATGAAACCCATTAGGAGTACCAGGAAAGTAAATCCTAAAATGGCAGGCAAAGCAGCTTTTACTCCAGCCAGCCATTTGATGAACCAATGTTTTTCCCAACGTAAAAAAATGAGAGTCAAGAACAGAAGAAAAACCAGTCCAGAGAAAAGATTCCAGGGGAAGCCGGTCATACGCAGTTCTGCACCTCCCGAGGCGGCCTGAAAACAGAAGCCTGCTACAATCAGCACTAAGGTGATAATCGTGCCTTCCCTATATGACCATGGGCTACTCCAGGTTTTTCTTCTGTGTCCTTCCATCGAAGTATTGATTTGAGGGTGAAGATACAAAAACCGGTGAAGAAAAATCCGGACACACAGTAGCCTGAAATATGGGTGAGGAAACGGAAACCTAATGATTGTTTCGCCGTAAATGATAAAACGAACCGGATCTGAGCCGCAAGGCTGAATTTGTTGTACTTATTATATTAACTAATTAGCGATTGTTGTTTTAATATATTTTAACAAACAATTTTCGCTTTCTGCGTTTATATAAACACAATCGATAGAATCACAATCATGGAACTACTAGTTATCTTTTTAGGAGGATTGCTCGGTATATGGGGCTTTAAATTAATATCTCACCGACCACATTTCGAAACAGCTAAAACAACCCGTGGGCACACGATCCGTTTTTTGGATTATGCCGAATCGAAGAAACACAAACGACTTAAAGTCTACGGAAGGCTGATCTTTTCGCTGGGAATTGTTTTTTTAAGTGCAGGTATTTTGATAGAATTGTTTGCCGGACGCTGATTCGCAGGTAAATAATTTGGCCCGAAGCAAAAGCTAGGCAACATTTTTTCGGCCAGGATGTTAAATATTCAACTACAACATCCATTCTATGAACCGAACCAGGCTCGAAGCGTTCAGCGATGGCGTAATGGCCATCATCATCACCATTATGGTTTTAGAAATAAAAGTGCCACATGGAAGTGACTTTCTGGCACTAAAACCATTGTTGCCTGTGATTCTCAGCTATGTGTTGAGTTTCATTTATATTGCCATATACTGGAATAACCACCACCACATGATGAACACCGTAAAACGGGTGTCGGGTGGAATACTATGGGCCAATATGCACTTGCTTTTTTGGCTTTCGCTGGTACCTTTTGTAACCGGTTGGATTGGCGAAAACCATTTCGATCCGATCCCGATGGCGACATATGGCACTGTATTGCTAATGGCAGCTATCGCCTATTTCATCCTGCAAAGCCAGATTATCCTTTCGCAGGGCGAAAACTCGCTGCTCGCCAGAGCTATTGGGAACGACATCAAAGGTAAAATGTCGCCCATCCTTTATCTGGCTGCCATTGGATCAAACTTTATCAGCCAATGGATATCCGGAGCTCTATATGTTCTGGTTGCATTAATCTGGTTAATTCCCGACAAACGAATTGAAATCATTTTCAGGAACGAATCGGATTACAAAAAAGAAAAATAGACCGACTGAGTTATATTTTGGGGTTATGGATTTCAGGACACAGCATTATTTGATTGCAGTTGAGTAGTCAGAAATCCAATTCTTTCAGCGCTTTGTAAATCTCGCCCGACTCGAATCCGCGGCTAAGAGCAAACCGCATCAATTTGTTGCGTTTGTCAATGGCGTCTTTGGCTTTTACTGATTTCGCTTTATCCAATAGGATTTTCTTCAATTCGCCGGAATAGTTTTCTTCCTGAATTTCGTCCAATGCCGAAGCAATCAAACCCGCCGAAATGCGTTTTTGCCGGAGCATGTATTCAATTTTTTGACGTCCCCACCGGTTGAAGCGAAATTTGTCTTTCACGTAGGCGCGTGCAAACCGCTCGTCATTCACATATTGATCGGTGATGAGCTTTTCGAGCACCGGGATCGCTTCGTACTCCTCAAGTCCAAGTGTTTTCAATTTATCAAGAGCCTCCGACGAACATTTTTCGGTTCGACTGCAAAGAGCTGACAAATGCAAAAAAGCCGATTTTTGTTGCTGCGTGAACGACATATCCTTATTTTGAACGAAAGATAAAGCTTTCCCTTCCAATAAATCCGATTTGTTTCAGTAACTTTCTTTATGAAATATTAAAAGAATTTTAAGTGTTGCATTATGAATTCGTATAAAATCGACTATAAAACTTATTTGTTCGATAAAATTAGTTTCTTTACATCAGAAATCATTTAGCCATGAAGAGACAAATCAAACAAATGGGAATTGGCTCCCTTCTCATTCTCATTCAAACGCTTGCATTTGCACAAACCCCGGCAAAACCGTTAACATTCGGCGATGCTTATCAGCAAATGAATGCAAACAGCCATGTTTTAAAACGGGCTGATTACGAGATCAGCGAAAAAGAAGCCAGCCAAAAAGCATCGGCAGGGCTCCGTGCCCCCAGGGTCTTTGTTACAGCTAATGCCGTTCAGATGGCCGATCCGCTCACACTCGACCTCACACCGGTGCGCGATGCCATTACTCCGCTCTACGATGCGCTTGGTCACTATGGAAACTTCTCAGGCGTGCCCAATCCCGATCCGAACACTTCCGGAGCAATGCCCGTACTTCCCGACAACCTTAGCACACAAGCCGTAAGGGCAAAACTTCTGGAAGGAGAAGAAACCGTTAAGGCTGGAGAATGGAACCAAATGATTCAGGAGAAACGATTTGCCACGGTAAATGCCAACATCTTATGGCCACTGTATACCGGAGGGAAGATTAATGCAGCCAATGAAGCTTCAAGAATTCAGGCCGGGGAAGCTGGGTTGGAAAAGAAACAGCGCGAGGGCGAATTACTGAGCGAACTTGCAACCCGCTACTACGGTTTGGTATTGGCTAAACAAGCCTGTAAGGTACGCGAACAGGTGGCCGATGCCATGAAGAAACACTTATACGACGCCGAAAAACTCACCGAGCAGGGACAAATTGCCAAAGTGGAATTTCTTCATGCGCAGGTAGCCAACGCCGATGCGGAGCGCGAATTGAAAAAATCGCAGCGCGACATTTCGATTGTTCGCCGCGCGCTCGAAAATACACTCGCAATTACCGACAGCAGCGACTTTGCACCAGCCAGCCCGCTTTTTATCCTGAAAACCTGCGAACCCGAAAGTTTCTTCATTGATCTGGCGCTGGCCAACAATCCGCAATTGCAGCAGGTAAATTCAAAAAAAGAACTGGCAGCCACGGGCGTAAAACTCGAAAAAAGTAATTACCTGCCAACAGTAGCCCTCACCGGAACTTACGACCTGGCCGACAAAGATTTATCGCCTTATGTTCCCGATTGGATGGTAGGCGTTGGGGTGAACTGGTCGCTGTTTGAAGGAAACGCCCGGAACAGAAAACTTCAGGCAGCGAAATTTAAAGGCCAGCAGGCGGAAGAAGCCGGGCTAAAAGCTCAGGAAGACATCAGGACATATATCAGGAAACTGCACCAGCAACTGGGCATGCAGGTAGAACAACTCGACGAACTTGATAAAACACTCGAATTTGCCAAAACTTATGCCGACAGCCGGGAAAAAGCTTTTCGCGAAGGACTATCTACCTCAACCGAACTGGTCGACGCCAGTTTACTGGTGGCCAAAGTGAAAATTGAGCGACTCCGGGCACTCTACAACTACGATGTTACCCTTGCTGCTTTGTTGCAAATTTGCGGAACTCCGGAAAAATTTCTGAGCTACCAGACCAGCGAAAACGCCATTTCCGAAACATTTTAAAATATAAATACTGAAGACAATGAATAAGACAAGAAACTTTATCATCGGTATCTTCTTCACCGCAGTGTTGATTTTCCTGTTGTACACCACTTGGATCATCACCCGGCCGCTGCCCCTCGAAGTTCAGGGCGAAATTGAAGCAACACAGTTTCGGGTAGCTTCCAAAATTCCGGGCCGAATAGACAGCATTGCGGTGAAAAAAGGTCAGCAGGTTGCCAAAGGCGATTTCCTGTTTTCAATCAGCAGTCCCGAAATCGATGCCAAACTGATGCAGGTTACCGCCATGAAAAATGCAGCGTTAGCGCAAAGCCAAAAGGCACAAAACGGCGCTCAGGCCGAAGACATTCAGTCCGCGTACAATTTGTACGTAAAAGCCGAAGCTGCTGCGCGACTTTATGAAAAAACCTTTACCCGCGTCGACAATTTGTATAAAGACGGTGTGGTTTCGGAACAAAAGCGCGACGAAGCCGAAACACAGGCCAAAGCCGGACGCGAAACAGCCAATGCCGCCAAAGCCCAATGGGAAAAAGCAGTGAAAGGCGCCCGCATCGAAGACAAACGTGCAGCACAGGAACTGGTTAACCAGGCCGAAGGTGGGATAAAAGAAGTGGAAGCCTATCTGGCCGAAACACAAATTAAAGCGCCTGCGACCGGTGAGGTTTCGAACCTTGTTTCGGAACGCGGCGAACTGGTTCCGACAGGCTTCCCGGTAATTACCATCATCGA
>JAEWME010000102.1 GCA_023393265.1 Bacteroidota bacterium
ACCATAAAAGTACGAATCAATTCGGATATTCAAGCGGCTGAACTTCGCCCGTTGCCACGCGAAGCGCATTCAACGCAAGCGCATCGAGTTCATCTTCCCCGGGGTAAATATAGACCGGCGCGATAAAACCAACCTTGGCCGAGATATATTGTGTGAGGTATTTACTGAAAGCTAAACCTCCAGTCAGCAAAATAGCGTCAACAGCGCCATTGAGCACAACGGCCATTTCGCCAATGGCTTTCGAAACCTGGTAAGCAAGCGCATCCTGAATTTTGCTGGCATACTCGTCGCCGTTTGCAGCACGCTTTTCAACTTCCTGCGCATCATTCGTTTCCAGATAAGCGACGTATCCGCCCTCGCCAATTACCATTCTTTTTATTTCTTCTTTTTCGTATTTCTGACTAAAGCAAAGATCGATCAACTGTCCGGCAGGCAATGTTCCGCTTCGCTCCGGACTAAAAGGTCCTTCGCCGTCGAGCGCATTATTCACATCAATTACTCGCCCTTTATAGTGTGCTCCAACTGAAATTCCTCCACCGAGGTGCGCCACAATCAGGTTCATCTCTTCGTATCGGGCGTCGATTTTCCGGGCATGAAGACGCGCAGTGGCTTTTTGATTCAGTGCATGAAATATAGAGCGCCGCTGAAATAACGGATGGCCTGTAAACCGGGCAATTTCTTCCATTTCGTCAACCACAACAGGGTCGGCAATGAAGGCGTGTGCTCCCGGAATCTGTAGCGCAATATAGTCGGCAATCAGCGGACCAAGGTTACTGGCATGTTGCCCGTAAATTCCGGCACGCGCATGTTCCAGCATTCGATTATTAACCAGATAAACGCCCGATTTCAAAGGGTAAGTGAGGCCACCGCGCCCAATGATGAATTTAATTTTGTCGACATCAAAACCTTCATCAACAAGCGAATCAATGATCAAACCTTTCCTGAATTCAAACTGGTCGATTATATTTTCGTACAGCGACAAATCCTCGATGGAATGTCGCAGTGTTTTTTTCAGCTTGCATTCACTCCCAAAATAAACCGCAAACTTGGTTGATGTCGATCCGGGGTTGATGGCCAGAATTTGTATTTCGCTCATGAAAATATCGTTTAACTGAGTAATGCAGCAAGTGCAATGGAGTTAAGTTTTGTCTGTATGCTATCACCACGAGACGACAAGACAACCGGAGCAGAAGCGCCCATCACCACCGCAGCCTGATCGGCATTACACAATTTGGTGTTCATTTTATAAAAGACATTACCAGCATCAATGTTTGGGAATAACAAGCAATCTGCATCGCCGGCCACTTCAGAAGTTATTTGCTTAATTTCAGCAGATTCCTTATCGATAGCCACATCCAGCGCCATAGGGCCATAAATCACCGCCGGATCGAAACGACCTTCAGCAGCTATTTTCATCAGTTCAACAGCATCGGTACATGCAGGCAATGACGGCAAAACCTGTTCTGTTGGTGCTACAAGTGCAATTTTTGGTTTATCAATTCCCAGGTTAAGAGCCATTTGTTTGAGATAACCAGTCATAGCAATTTTTTGCGCTATCGTAGGATATGGAATAATAGCCACATCACTGGCGATGAGAAGTTTGTGATAGCCTGGATTGTCGATTACACAAACATGGCTTAATACGTTTCCTGGCGGAAGCAAACCAGCTTCTTTATTCAGGATAGCCCGCATAAATTTATCGCTGCTGATCAAGCCTTTCATCAGGATACTTTCTGAAATCTCCCTCACTTTTTTTACCGCCAGTGCTGCCGCTTCTTCTTCAGTATCCGCATCAATGATTTGGAACCTTTCAGCATCAACATGCAGAAGATTGCATTGTTTCCTGATCTCCTGCTCGTTGCCAGTGACAATTGCCGAAACCAATCCCAATTTGACCGCACCGTCAATGGCTTCAAGGGTATGGCTGTCAATGGCATTCACAGCCACAATTGTTCGTTTTTGACGATTTTTTGTATAGCTGAATAAATCGCTTAATCTTTCAAGCTTCATGCCTTTTCAAATTAATGTTTCAAAATTATCATTTCGTTGGCGATAAATAATAACAAACATCAGAGGCAAATCATGTTGTAAAACTGCGAAAAAATAAAACGTCCGGTGCTAAACAACATCGGACGTTTCAAAACCTTGGTATAATTGCCAAAGGCCTTATAAAGAGAAAAAACAAAAAACGAAAAACTTACGATTTTTTGTTTTTAAAGACGATTTCTTCGGTGTCGAGCGCAATCATCAATTCTTCGTTTGTTGGCACCACTAAGATTTTCACTCTTGAATCAGGCGTGCTGATAATTCCTTCGCTCCTGAACCCGTTATTTTTTTCGTAATCAAGCGAAATACCCAAATATTCGAGATTAGAGCAGATACCTTCGCGCGTCGTAGAGGCGTTTTCACCAATTCCGCCAGTCATCACCAATATATCGAGACCACCCATTGCAGCAATGTAAGAACCGATGTATTTTTTTACCTTATAATCGTACATTTCGAGCGCCAAAGCAGCCCTTTCATTTCCGGCTGCACTAGCCATTTCAATTTCGCGCATATCGGATGAAACGCCCGAGACTCCCAGCATTCCGGCATGTTTATTAAACAGCGTGTTCGACGAACGGATGCCAATTTCTTCTTTTTCCATGATGTATTGTACCACACCCACATCAAGATCACCGCAGCGGGTACCCATTACCAAACCTTCAATCGGGGTAAAACCCATCGAAGTATCGAATGATTTTCCGTCTTTTACCGCAGTTACTGAAGCGCCGTTACCCAAATGGCATGAAATGATTTTTTGGCTTGCATAATCAACGCCAAGCAGGTCGCAGGCCCTTTTAGTCACGTAACGGTGACTCGTTCCATGAAAGCCATAGCGCCGAATACCATATTTTTTGTACAGTGCGTAAGGAATTCCATACATATAAGCTTTAGGTTCCATCGTCTGGTGAAAAGCGGTGTCGAAAACACCCACCTGCGGAATACCGGGAATCAACTCGTCCATTGCCTGAATACCTTTCAGGTTTGGCGGATTGTGCAACGGAGCAATGTCGATACATTTGGTTACTTCCTGAAGGACTTCGTCGGTAAGCAGCACGCTCGAATTGAAGCGTTCTCCTCCATGAACAACACGGTGCCCAACGGCATCGAGTTCATCCAGACTTTCCAGACAACCGTGCTTTTTATTGGTAAGTACACCCAGAATATATTCAATCCCAATTTTGTGATCCAATATTTCGCCTTCGAAGACAACTACTTGTCCATCCTGGCGTACGTGCTTGAGGAAGCTGCCTTTCATTCCGAGCTTTTCAATTCCACCTTTCGCAATCACTGATCGGTCGGACATCTTAAAAAGCTGATATTTAATAGAACTACTTCCGCAATTCAACACTAGAATTTTCATTCTTTCCTACTTTATTTTAATTATCAGACATTCAGAAGAATTAGCAAGTACCATTTCCATGAATAATCCGGTTTCCATTTTCGTCGTAATTATAAAAACCTATGCCCACTTCCATGCCCAGATGTTTGGCTCGTACCAGCTTCCGGAGATATGGATTTGGTTTGTAGCGGATGTCGCCAAACTCGTTGTAGATGTTGTCCATCCAGCGCAGAATCTTGTCGAGTCCCATTTTGTCGGCCAGCTCAAACGGACCAAGTCTCATTCCAAAACCAATTTTCATGGTCCGGTCGATGTCTTCGATGTTGGAGATGCCTTCCATTAATATTTCGCAGGCTTCATTCAGTAAAACCACAAAAATGCGGACGCTGACCAAACCTGCTGATTCGAGCACAGGCACGATCTTTCGGTTAATCAGCGTAACGAACTTGCAAACCTTCTGGTATGCTTCATCTGTAGTGTACAATCCTCTCACCACTTCCACAATACGGGCTTCCTGGTGGTTTACGAAGAAATGTAAACTAACGCAACGGTCACGGTATTTCAGGTCGGAAGAAAGCTCAGTGATCACAATCGTTGTTGAGTGCGTTGCAATAATGCACTCTGGATCAACCACTTCTTCAATCCGGTGGAAAATTTCTTTCCGTTCCCTGATTTTTCCTCCACGATCGACAGCACGAATGGCTTCTATCACGAAATCGCAACCTTTAAGGTCTGAGTAGTCGAGCGTACCTTTTATTCTGGAAAGAATGGCCCGTTTGTCACCGGCAGTCATCCCCCAATGTTCAATACGCTCGTCGAGTACTTTTTCAATGTTTTTATATGCTTCACGTATCTTGTCTTCGTTTACCTCGATAAACACAACCTCAATTCCGTAAAAGCTGGCAACACGGGCGATGTTTTGGCCAACCAGGCCGCAACCAATCACCCCAATCTTGGAAAAAAGCGTTTTGCTTCTTTTCTTTTCAACCAAACCGAATTTCTCTATCGGTTCGTATATCACTTCACTAGGCATGAATCTATTTATTAAAATCTACTTATTCGAAAAGTGAGGCAGCCTGGTTGGCAGTGATAGCCACCATGTTAACAATATCTGAAACGGAACAACCACGTGATAAATCGTTGATTGGAGCAGCCATTCCCTGCAGAACAGGACCAACAGCTTCAGCTTTTCCAAGCCTCTGAACGAGTTTATAACCAATATTGGCCGATTCCAATCCCGGGAAAACCAAAATATTGGCTCGACCGGCTACTTCACTGTTTGGTGCCTTCAGTCGGCCAACTTCAGGAATGAGCGCGGCATCGAGCTGCATTTCTCCGTCGATTTTCAGATCAGGATCGAGCGTTTTAGCGATGTTGGTGGCATTTTTTACTTTGTCAACCAATGGATGCTGAGCGCTTCCCATTGTTGAAAAACTCAGCATGGCCACACGCGGATCCATTCCAACAATGGCTTTGGCTGTTTTGGCTGTAGTAACAGCTATTTCAGCAAGTTGCTGTTCATTTGGGTCGGGCATTACAGCACAGTCGGCAAAAACCAAAATGCCGTCGTGACCAAAATGCGGATCATTTACAAACATCAGGAATGCTCCTGAAACAACACTAACACCCGGCATTGTCTTCACATATTGAAGAGCCGGACGCAACACATCACCCGTAGCATTAATTGCTCCTGCCAGTTCTCCGTCGGCATCGCCGTTTTTAATCATCAGGGGAGCAAAGTATAAAGGATCGTTCAACAGAGCAAGTGCGGCTTCTTTGGTCAAACCTTTACTTTTTCTGATTTCAACCATAATGGTGGCATACGCTTCCCTTCTCGGGTCGGTTTTCGGATCAATGATAGTTGCGCCTTCGATTTTAACACCGATTTCTGCAGCAACTTTTTTGATTTCGTCAACGTCGCCCAACAGAATAAGCTGAGCAAGTTTCTGATTCAGAATAATTTCAGTTGCACGTAAAGTTCTTGGTTCCGCTCCCTCCGGTAAGACAATCCTTTTCTGGTACTTTTGAGCGTTTTGAAAAACACGTTTTAGAATTTCCATCGCATATTTAAAGTTTAAACTTTAGGGTAAAAAATTCGAAGCAAAAGTACAGAAAATATGCCCCGGTATACTTTTTTATTCAAAAAAAACTCGGTTTACATGTCCGAACAGGATAAAACGGACCACAACAATTTTCCAAAAGTCGTTTAAAACAAAACATCTGTTCAAATCCCGAAAGACAATATTTACCTATTTTTGAAGAAACTTTTTCCATGAATGTTACCGATCCATTTTATCAACTTAAACAATCGCTCGAAGGAGATATTTTTACTGATCAGGTTCAGAAGGTTTTATATGCCACCGACGCTTCTTCATACAGAGAATTACCGCAAGCAGTAACAAGGCCCAAAAACAAAGCAGATATTCGCAGGATCATCCGGTTTGCGGCAGAAAACGGCACATCGGTCATCCCGAGGGCCGGTGGAACTTCGCTTGCCGGACAGGTCGTCGGGCCGGGAATCGTCGTTGATATTTCGAAATACTTGAATAAAATCGGCGAACTGAATATTGCTGAACGGTGGGTGGAAGTTGAACCGGGTGTCATCCTTTCCGAATTGAACCAATTTCTCTCTAAGCATGGTTTACAGTTTGCCCCAGAAACGTCAACAGCCAACCGGTGCTGCATTGGCGGGATGCTTGGCAACAATTCATGCGGATTGCATTCGCTGATTCATGGCAGCACCCGCGAGCACATACTTGAAGTAGAAGGTATTTTGGCTGACGAATCGGATGTAATTTTTAAAGCACTTTCTACAGAAGAATTTCAGGAAAAACTGAACGGCAATCCCGATTTGGCAGAAACAAAAATCTACCGCAATATTTGGGAAACACTCTCATCTTCTAAAAACCAGGAGGAAATCAGGAAGGAATACCCGGACCCGAAAGTTACTCGCCGCAACAACGGCTATGCGCTCGATGTGCTGCTCGAAACCGATCCGTTTACAGGGAACGGCGTACCTTTTAACTTTTGCAAATTGCTTGCCGGGTCGGAAGGAACATTGGTTTTTATCTCAAAAATCAGGTTAAATATTGTACCGCTTCCGCCTAAATATCAGGGAATTGTAACGGCTCATTTCCGTTCGCTCGAAGATGCTTTGCATGGCAACATCATCGCTTTGCGTCATCGTCCGGATGCCATAGAACTGACTGACAACATTATCCTGAATTGTACGCTCGAAAATATAGAGCAACGCAAAAACCGGTTTTTCATTCAGGGCAATCCGGAAGCGATTCTGACCATTGAATTCTCATCCGATTCTGAAATTGAAATTCAGGAAAAAGCAGCCAACCTGGAGGCCGATTTGAGAAATGCTGGTTATGGCTACCATTTCCCGTTGTTCACCGATAAAGAAAGCATCCGGAAGATATGGGAACTACGACGCGCCGGACTCGGCCTTCTGTCGAATATTCCCGGCGACAAGCGAAGTGTGACTGTTATCGAAGATACGGCCATTGCTCCTGATTACCTTCCGGAATACATTGCCGAATTCAAGCAAATCCTTTCGGGGCATGGGCTTTCATGTGTTTTTTATGGGCATATTGCAACCGGAGAACTTCACCTCCGACCGTTATTGAACCTGAAAGATCCTGATGATGTGAAGGTTTACCACACACTTGCCGGACAAGTAGCGAACCTCGTGAAAAAATTCCGCGGCTCACTAAGTGGCGAACACGGCGACGGCCGACTTCGCGGCGAATTTATCCCGTTGATGCTCGGCAAACACAATTACGAACTGATCAGAAAACTAAAATTCACCTGGGATCCGCAGAATATCCTGAATCCCGGAAAAATTGTGGATACACCACCAATTACAAAAGACCTGCGCCTGATGATGGGGCAACCGGCATTCAAAGCCGGGACGCTTTTCAGGTACGAGCACAGTGATTTGTTGCGCTCGGTTGAGATGTGTAATGGCTCGGGCGATTGCCGAAAAAGTATACTAACTGGCGGCAGCATGTGTCCGACTTACATGGCAACGCGCGACGAGGACAAAACCACGCGAGGAAGGGCCAATATCTTACGCGAATATCTTACCCGACCGCAAAAAGAAAACCCCTTCGACTCGCCTGATATCTACCAGATACTTGATCTCTGCATTTCGTGCAAAGCCTGTAAATCAGAGTGTCCATCGAACATCGACATGGCTAAATTTAAGGCAGAATTCCTACAACAACATTATGATAATCATGGCATTCCATTGCGCTCCAAACTAGTCGCTTTTTTACCACGGATCAATCGAATCGGGATGTTTTTCAGACCCATTACCAATGCGCTGACGGAAAGCAAGGCATTCAAAAACCTGATCGGATTTGAACCGAAACGCAGTATTCCGAAACTATCGCCGCAAACCCTGAAAAAATGGCTTTCAAAGCAAAACAGTGCGAGCAAAAATACTGGAAGGAAAGTATATCTTTTTGCCGACGAATTCACGAACTACAACGAAAGCCACATCGGCATCAAAGCCATTATGCTGCTGAATAAACTTGGATACGAAGTGGTGATCCCACATCATATGGAAAGTGGTCGAACCTATTTGTCAAAAGGTTTGCTCCGGAAATCGAAAGAAATTGCTGAAGCAAATGTCCGCCACCTTTCCGAAATCATTTCCGAAGAAACTCCGCTAGTTGGACTGGAACCATCGACCATCCTTTCTTTCAGGGACGAATATCCGGAGCTGGTAGATCTGAATCTTCAGGAGAAAGCCAGGGCATTGGCCAAAAACGCACTGCTCCTCGAAGAATTTCTTGCAGATGAAATTGAAAAAGGAAATATCACTCCTGAACAATTTTCCGAGGAAAAGAGAATCATCAAACTTCACGGGCATTGCCAGCAGAAAGCCATTGCCTCTACCC
>JAEWME010000123.1 GCA_023393265.1 Bacteroidota bacterium
GGAATACTCAGGTGACTGGGCCAATAAATTGTGGCGTTTTTTTATCTAAAATTTCTTCAGCAAAAAGTCGCTGTTTAAAATCACGAAAAAACCATAGCTATAAGACAGATCGCCGGTTGGAACATCCATGTAAGCATCAAACTGGCAAGCAATTCGCGCATCAGGAGTAATATTTTTCTGAAAGAAATACCTTGCCGAAACCACTGACCGGTCTGCTTCAGTAAATGCAGGATCGCCGTTTGAAACCGACTGGTAAAGCAACCGCCCTTTCGGGGCGATGAACTGAAAAGCATTCCAGTAACTGAGCGAAATCTTAGAATTCCGGGTTTGTCCGCCCGCTTCGAGCAAAAAAGTATGGCCTTTGTCAAATGGCAGTGTGTTCGAATCTTTCGTCACAGCATCATAACCCAGCCAGTATCCATTAAGATTCAATGTTTTGAGACGCTCTCCTGTGTTAATTGCAAGCTCCCATCCTCCTGAAAAATTAGCGTGTGTTTGAACCCGTGGTCTTGGCCCGCTGGGATTGACATTAATTTCGCCGCCCTGGTGGTAAAACAAAGCCTGAACCGGTATGCCTACCGACAGCGACTCGTTGGCGTATAGCTTATAATTGCCGGTAAGCCCAAAAGTGAAACGTTCCTGATACGGATCATTTTGCTGAATAAATTGCTCCCAGTTTACCCATGTTTGCGCCGAGAGTTTTTGGTCGCGGTATAAAAACTGAAGGCCAGCTTCGGGTTTGTCAGTGTAAATTCGTTCGGGTTCCCATAGCTGCTCCAAAAGTCCGTGTTCGTTATTCTGATCGAGGTTCCCTGTAACAACCGAAAACCGATCGGACAAACGATACCTCAGCGAAAACCAGGGAACAACGTTCTGCATCTGGTCTTTCCCATTGTATTTCACAAAGTGAGCTCCTGTTTCAAGATATAATCCTTCAACCGGCGAAAACGTGAGCTTGGGGCGCATCATGGCACCTGTCAGCGTGTAGCCGTTCACAAAATCGCCCAGGTATTCGTTATTCTGGAAAAAGCCCATGCTTTCAATCCTGAAATTCAGCTTTCCGGTTTCAACTTCGTCCTGATTTTTATAAAAAGAAGCGTACTCCTGAAAGGTCTGTCCAACAGAATTCTCGAGAAATGCGAAAAGCAAAAACAACAGGGTTAGTATTTTTCGGGCTGACATATTTCCGGTTAATTGGTTTTCTTCGGAAGGATGAATTTATCGTACAAAAATAAAAGAACTACGGCACCAATAGCTATTGAGCTAAAAATTAACCAAATCGACTGAGGGTGGTAGCTTGTCCAAAGGAAATCGGTCAACTGTTGTTGGTTCATGCCCATCTGTTTGGCGGCCTCGTTGAAATAATCGGTTTTGGTAAAGTGCTCGCCAATTTCAGGCACCGAAAGTCCGCGTCTGGCAATTTCTTCCTTCAGGAGAAAAAGCTTGTCGGCAACTTTTTCGTAAGGCGCACCCGAAACATAGCCGGCAATCTGGTGCCCCAATGCAATGGCCAGGAACGACGAACCCATGTACAAAGCTTTTTTGTCGGCAGGAGCAATTTTTCCAACATATTCGGTATATTTCGGTGAGCTGCTCATTTCGCCCAGACTGAAAATCAGTATCCCAAAAAGAATCATCCATCCGCTTTGGAATCCGAACATCAGGAAAAGGCCGAGCCCAACCACTGCAATTCCGCCCATCATGGCGTTTAGCGGACGAAAACGCATTACAAATGCCGAAACGGCAATCTGGAAAGCAATGATATAAAATGAGTCCATGCTGCTGATGGTCACCGATGAAATAGTTCCCTCCGGTGTCCCGATCAGGTTGGCAAACGCCGGAAAAACCTGATGCAGCGAATTATAGATAACGCTTGTATTGACCCAGTCGTCGACAAAAATCGGGAAAGAATAATACAACTGGTTATAGGCAGCCCAAAAGAGCGACATGATAACCAGAAACATGGTGTAACGCCAGTTGACCAGCGTGGTAAATACATTAACAAAAGGCTGGGTAATTGCTTCGAGAAGCGGAACCTGCTTCTTCTCGCGGCTCGGTTCTTTAAAAAACAGCAGCGTTACCAATAAATTGAGGGCAATGGCCGCGATGGAAAGCATAAACACAAAATTCCAGCCTTTACCTAAAACAATGCCGGCAACAAAAGGGCCAATGAAACCACCAATGTTAACCATCATGTAGAAAATACCAAAACCGATCGACGCCGTTTCGTCGGTGGTGGTTTTCGAAATCATGGCCGAAATAATCGGTTTGAAAAACGCGCCACCCACACAAATCCAGATAAACGAGACGAAAACCATCTCGAAACTGTCGAACTGCTGGATCATATAAAATCCTGAAGCATATATCAGGAATGAAATAAAAAGTACCAGCTTATATCCTATTTTATCGGCAATTGCGCCTGTAAGAATCGGTAATAAATACAGTAGCATCGAGCCCGTTCCCATGATCGTTCCTTTTTCAACCGAAGAAAAACCCATAGCTCCTGTTTCTTTCGAGCCAACCAGGAACAATCCAAAACCCATGTAAAACCCGTACCAAGCATACCTTTCGATTAGCTCGATAAGGTTTGAAATCCAAAAGACCCGAGGGTATTTCTTAAAAATCTGAAGACCCGACATTTATTAGTTGATTAAATTAAGTTCGCAAAGTAGTAAAAATGATTAGCTTTTCTGTTCGGTTAAGTCAACGAATAACAACAGCCAAAACCCTTCCTGAGAATTTAGCCTGAAACCTGGACCGTGAAACCGGCGTCAGTGACACGCATTGCTATCTGTTGCAATTCCTGAACCGGCACTTTCTCAAGTCCCTGCGCAGGTGTATCCCTATCGATCGAATAAATCATCACTTTCTGCGGACGAATCTCCGCAATCAGTTTCAACCAGGCGCT
>JAEWME010000148.1 GCA_023393265.1 Bacteroidota bacterium
GGATTAATTTCTGCACTTATGAGCGGACAGGCGTCGCTATTGCAAAACATGAAAGGTCAGTTAGGCAAATCGGCCAAAATTACTGTGGCGAGGTATTCTTTGGTAACGGTGCAGTTTGCTGTTGCAATTATGCTCATTTCCGGGACACTCATTATAAAGAAGCAAATCACGTTTATGATGAATAACGATCCGAAATTCGACAAGGAAAACGTGGTTGTTGCTCAACTCGAAAGCTGGCAATTTCAAAATCAGGAAGTGGCGTCGGCAAAATATAAACTGATCGCCGATAACCTGATGAAAAGCCCTTATGTGGAATCGATTTGTTTCTCGCAGGCCACGCCCGGCAATTATCAGTCGAACTACAATACGTTCTATCCTGAAGATAATAAGTCAGGAGAATCGATTCATCTCAGGAAAGTATATGTCGGGAGAAATTATATAAAAACATTTGGGCTTAAACTGATTGATGGTGAAGGTTTTGATAAGGATGATGCCAGCTATAAGAATTGTGTTGTGCTGAATAAAACCGCGATGGCAAAACTTGGTTATACCAATGCCGGAGAACAAGTGCTTCACGAAGGTTCGGCATCGGGCGAGAGTTACAAAATTATTGGCGAGACTGAAGATTTTGCTTACCAGAGTGTTCAGTACGAAGTTGAGCCGCTAGCTCACTTTTTTGTCGACACCGAAGACTACACAAACTGGAGTTACCTTTCGGTGAAGTCGAAGACCGGAATGGCGCTAAAAGTTGTCGACTTGCTCAGGAGCGAATGGGAAAGTACGCAACCTTCGGCGGCCGCTTCCTACTTCTTTGCCGACGATAAACTGAACGAACAATATCGCGAATATGACAAAGTTAATCAGATTGTTGCCTGGTTCTCGGCGGTGGCGGTTGCCCTGTCGTGTATTGGTTTGTTTGCTTTGTCGGCCTACGCGGTATCGCGCCGCAACAAAGAAGTAGGTATTCGCAAAGTGAACGGTGCCAAAACGGCAGAAGTGGTTATTTTACTTAACCGGGAGTTTCTGCGCTGGGTGACATTTGCAGCATTGGTCGCTGTGCCGCTTTCCTGGTTTGGTCTTCACAAATGGCTCGAAAGTTTTGCTTTGAAAACCACTTTAAGCTGGTGGGTTTTTGCACTGGCCGGATTACTGGCATTGGGAATTGCCTTGCTCACGGTGAGCTGGCAAAGCTGGAAAGCTGCCACGAGAAACCCGGTGGAGGCGCTTCGGTATGAGTAGCGGATCAAAATAAATAGAATTAAAAAGCACACATCGGATACCTAAAAAGATTTGAAAGATGAAGAACTATCTAAAGATTGCCTTTCGCGTCCTCCTGAAAAATAAAACTTACAGTTTAATCAACATTATTGGATTATCGGTTGGTACACTCAGTTGTTTGTATATCCTGATGTTTGTTACCAACCAATATAATTACGACAAATATCACGCTGATGCCCCGAATATCTATCGCGTTACAAGTACCCTGACTGCTTCGGGCGAAAAGCACAAAATGGCCACTTGTTCTCCAATAATTGCACCTGCATTGAAATCAGACTTTCCCGAAGTCGAACAATTCGCCCGGGTCATTCCAACGATTGACGTGAGCCGACATTTACTTCATTATCAGGAAAAATCTATTTACGAGAAAGATGCTTTTTTCGTCGATTCTACTTTTTTCAGCATTTTTACTTATCATTTCGTTTATGGCAACCCAGCCCGGGCACTACCCGAACCCTATTCGGTTGTTTTGCTAAAACCCGTTGCCGAAAAGCTTTTTGGCGAAACAGATCCTACCGGAAAAACCATCGAGATTGACAACGCTTATGGCAACCACGACTTTAAAGTTACTGGCGTTGTTGACGAAAGTTTGGGGAACACACACATCCCCGCGCGCATGTTTTTTACCATGAACAGCGGAGGGATTGGTAATATGGCGATGCATAGCAACACCTGGGCCAGTCAGAATTTTACATACACCTACATCAAACTTAATGCAAATACCGACGCCTCGCCGTTCGAACAAAAATTACCGGCTTTTCTGGATAAATACGGACGGGAAGATTTAAAAGCAAGAGGAATGGAAAAGCAGTTGCATCTCCAGCCTGTAAATTCCATCCACACCACAGCGGGCTTTGAAGCAGACATCGCGACACCTGTAAGCACTTCGTTTTTAAACATACTGCTGCTGATTGCACTTCTGATCCAGATAATCGCCTGTATTAATTTTATGAACCTGGCTACAGCAAGGGCATCAAAAAGAGCAACAGAAATCGGCGTTAGAAAAGCAACCGGAGCCAATCGAATAGATTTGATCAGGCAATTCATGGGAGAGTCGTTTTTACTCTCGGCGCTGAGTGTACTTATTGCACTGCCTTTATTATTCATTTTGCTTCCTTATCTCAATCAAATTACAAATACAAACATCCAATTATCCATACTGACCGACCGAACCCTCTGGTTGATTTTATCAGGAATTACGGTGATAACGGGCCTCTTTGCAGGCAGTTATCCGGCCTTTTACCTGTCGAATTTTCAAACTATCAAAGTCATTAAAGGAAATTTCACAAACCGTATTTCTGCAGGAGGAATCCGCCGTTCGCTTGTTATTTTTCAGTTTGCAACATCGGTTATCCTGATCGTTGGTATTATCGGGATCTATCGGCAACTTCAATATATAAAAAATAAAGATCTGGGATTTAAAGCCGGGCAAACGCTTGTCTTTAGCTTTTATACCGATGAGTCAAAACAACAAATGAGTTCGTTTGCCAGCGATTTGAAAGAACTTTCAGCAGTGAACGCGGTAAGCAAATCGACTAATTATCTCAGTCAGGCTGTTCCACGCGATCATGCCGTTTTCCTTTCCGGAGGCGATGCAGCAACTTCGGTTAACGTGCAAGAAGTAATTTCGGACGAATCTTTTGTCAAAGCCAATGGCATCAACCTGATCAGCGGACGGGATTTCAAATCCGACGACCTGAATAAAGTTCTGGTCAACGAATCAATGATCAAGAGACTGGGAATCAGCCCCGAAGATGCTCCGGGTACTTTGTTGTATTCCCGGTATGGC
>JAEWME010000220.1 GCA_023393265.1 Bacteroidota bacterium
AATAAGAGCAATTCATCAAAACAAACTCCTAATTTCGTTTGTAAATAAGCACTAAACAAAATCATGAATTTTAAAGCATTCCATAAAATGTCGTACGGCCTGTACCTTATTGCAGCCGAACACAACGGACAAAAAACAGGCTACATTGCCAATACGGCGTTTCAGGTTACTTCGCAGCCACCGCAGGTTGCCATTTCGTGCCACAAGGATAATTTTTCGACCCGCATCATCCTCGATTCGGCTGCATTCTCGCTTTCGGTATTGAAGAAAGAAGTGAACATGAAAATCATTGGCGACTTTGGTTTTATGTCGTCAGCCGAAATGAGCAAATTCTCAGGCATTAATTTCCTGAAGGGCAGTTCCGGCGCACCGATTGTTACCGACAGCGCAGTTGCCTGGTTCGACTGTAAAGTGACGCAATCGGTTGATCTTGGCTCGCATTACCTCATCATCGGCGAAGTAATTGATTCGGATATTCTTTTAGACGAAGAACCGCTGACATACCAGTATTACCGCGAAAAATACAAGATGTTCTCGCCGAAAAACTCGCCAACCTACATCGAAAAATCGAAACTGGAAGAAAATGCGCAAACCATTTTTGTCGAAGAAAAGCCGGGCGAAACCGACGTCACGTATTTCGATGGCAAACGCTATATCTGCGCCATTTGCGGATTTGTATACGACCCTGAAGAGGGAGACCCGACAATGGGCATTGCACCCGGAACACCTTTCGAAGAATTGCCCGAAGACTATCGGTGTCCGGTTTGTAACGCAGGGAAAGAGTACTTTCAGGAGGAATAGTCTCCGGAAGGCAATAGACAGAAGTTAGAAGCCAGAAGTCCGAAGAAAATCAATTTAAAATTACTTGTATTCAGTCCTTCAATCCTTCAATCTTCCAGTCCGGAAAAAGATGTATTTTTGTGGCAAACATCAAAAAGCATGAAAAGAAAAAACTACAACATCGCATTGACTCAGATTTCGCTGGATGCAACGCCTGAAGTGAACCTGAAAAAGTGTCTGGAATGGATCAGGAAAGCTGCCCGCGAAGGCGCCAATGTGGTTTGTTTACCCGAATTATATAGTTCGTTCTACTTCTGCCAGAGCGAAAACCACGATTATTTCGAGTTGGCCGAGCCGTTACACAACGACTCCTACAAAGCGTTCGCCGCGCTGGCTGCCGAATTGCGTATCGTGCTGGTTGTTCCGTTTTTTGAGCGCCGCACTTCAGGCATTTACCACAACTCAGCGTACATTATTGATACCGACGGATCGGAAGCCGGGCTGTACCGCAAAATGCACATTCCGGATGACCCGAGCTATTACGAAAAGTTTTATTTCACACCCGGCGACATCGGGTTTAAGGCTTTCGACACCGAGGTAGGTAAAATCGGCACACTGATATGCTGGGACCAGTGGTACCCCGAAGGAGCGCGCATCACCGCGCTACAGGGTGCCGATGTGCTCTTCTACCCTACTGCCATTGGCTGGCACCCACACGAAAAAGCCCAATATGGCGTGAAACAACACGATGCGTGGCGCACCGTTCAGCGCGGACATGCCGTGGCAAATGGTATTTTCGTAGCTGCCTGCAACCGGGTTGGATTCGAGAAACCGGTTGAAACTTCAGCAGGAATCGAATTCTGGGGTGCCTCGTTCATTGCCGGACCGCAAGGCGAAATTCTCGCAGAAGCCTCGCACGATAAGGAAGAAATCCTGATTGCAGAGATTGACCATGCACTGATGGAAGATGTACGCCGCAACTGGCCTTTCCTGCGCGACCGCCGGATTGACGCATACAGTGATATCACCAAACGGTTTATCGATTAAAGTTTTTGAAACGAATCTAATTTTCCGTTCAGCAAAAACGCGCTTGCGGATGAAAACATTTAAAATGCGAAAGGAAAAACTGACAAGAGCTGCTTTTTTACTGAACGGCTTTCTTTTTCTGATGGGCGGCGTTGATTTGGTGCAGAATGAAAAAATTGTTTTTGCGGCTATTCAACTGATCGCCTCGCTACTAAATTTTGGAGTATTGGCTGGCTTCAAAAACGAAAAGATAAAAAAAAACTTAAATACTTTAATTCTCCTGATGAATGTGGTTGTTTCGCTTTCGGTTGGAATCGATTATCATTTATCGGGAAAATCATTCATCCAGTATGCCTGGTATTTGGCGGCGCTGGTTTCAATCATTGCACTGGTCGTCCAGTTAAGAAAAAGTCAACCATAAAAAACATCTTGCAACCCGCTCAAAATACAACATCAAAAAACATGAAACCTGCCATTTGCTGCATCTTTCTCCTGATCTTTTTTTCATGCAGCAGCCCAAAAAAACCGGAATCAGTAGATTTTAAGGTTCATTTTCAAGCCGGGAAAACCTACGCCATTTCCACTATTCGTGGCTCCGAAACGGTGATCAATTATTCAGGAGAAGACTTTGCTATGCGTAAGCTGAAAAGTATGCGGGTGCAAAACCCAACGACATCCAGCATCAGGACAAAAACCGACACAGAACTGGATGTTGACGAAAATTCGGTTGAACTGTCCTATAAAAAAACAATGAGTCTGGATGGAAAAAGTCAGGTTCCCGAGGGTACGGTCGTTGAAGGCATTTTGGGTGCGCAAGGCCTGCCGGTTTTCAGCACAGTTGTTTCTTCGGATTTAAGCATCGACCAGCGAATCAAACTACTGCAAACGATTCAGAATACATTTGACCAGCTTCGTTTTCCTGAAAAGCAGATGAAACCGGGAGACACGATTTCAGTAACACAAATCCAATCGATGACCATTGAAGGCTCGGAGGTGGAAACCCGGATTGTGACAACCGCCAAACTGCTCAGTTTTGATGAAAGCACGGCTCAATTTGCTTTAACTCAAAGCTACGAAATGACACCAAAATTGCTCGACAATTCCTTTTCAGGAACAGGAAACGGAACCGGCAAAATGAGCTACGACCTGGCCAATCAGTTTATTTCCGAATACGCCGTTCAGTCGGAGATCGACATAAATAAAAAGCTCGACTACTTTGGATTCGACCTGAAGAACAAAAGCGAATTCGCGCAACAAACCCAACTTATCACGAAATAGTTCTATTTTTGAAATCCTCAAAAACAATCTTCTGAAACATGAAAAACGCATCGCGCAGATTTCCGGCTGAATGGGAAAAGCACCAGGCTACTTTACTATCGTTTCCTTCCGAAGGCCGCGACTGGCCCGGAAAATATCACGCCATTAAATGGGCATTTGTGGAAATGATCAGGAAAGTGACGATGTACGAACCGGTTATCCTGGTTGTAAAATCAGACGAACTGCGCGAGAATGTGGCAGGTATGCTCGAACAGGCACATGTTGATGCTTCGGCAGTGAGCTACATCATTAAAGACACCAACCGCAATTGGATGCGCGACTCCGGACCGGCAATTGTGAAGACTGCCGATGGTGGACGCGAAGCCATTCAGTTTGGATTCACCGGCTGGGCCAAGTACAAAAACCACAAAAAGGACCAGGGAACTCCGGCTGCTGTTGCCAGGCATTTGAAACTTCCGCTGGTGCCCGCCATGTACAATGGCAAACTGGTTGTACTCGAAGGAGGTTCGATAGACGTAAATGGCTGCGGCACACTGATCACAACAGAAGAATGCCTGATGGATCCGGTTCAGCAAATCAGGAACAAAGGGTTTAAGAAAGAAGATTACGAAAATGTTTTTCGCGAATACCTGGGCGTGACAAACACCATCTGGCTGGGTGAAGGTATCGAGGGCGACGATACGCATGGACATGTTGACGATATCTGCCGCTTCGTCAACCGGAATACTGTTGTGGCCGTTGAGGAACCAAACACCAGTGACCCGAATCACCACAAACTGGAAGCAAACCTCGAAATCCTGAAAAATGCCCGTCTCGAAAATGGCGAAAAACTGAACGTGGTAAAAATGCCGTTGCCTGCCCGGCTCGACTTT
>JAEWME010000255.1 GCA_023393265.1 Bacteroidota bacterium
TGCCTGATGAATGGGCTTGACGACATTGATTACCTCGTTAGTATCAAAGACGATATCGAAGCTTTTGAAGCAAAGTAATGGCTATTCCTGCTCTTCAGAAGGAGGGGCGTCCAAAGTCATTGTGAAATAGAATTCATGCAGATAAATAACAGTCGAATCACCTTTAAATTCCCGGGTTTTTAGGTTGGGAGTGAGGGGTTTCAATTATAATTATGACAGGAAAAGTAGTTGAGGTTGAAAATCAGATGCTAAGCATCATGGACACAACACTGAGGGATGGTGAGCAAACATCAGGTGTGTCGTTTACCGACAGGGAAAAGCTAAGCGTTGCCCGTGTTCTGCTCGAAGATGTGAAAGTAGACCGGATTGAAGTTGCCTCAGCCAGGGTTTCTGAAGGCGAATTCCTGGCTGCCAAAAAAGTAATGGAATGGGCCAAAGAAAGAGGTCATCTGCAACGGATTGAAATACTTGGTTTTGTCGACGGAAAAACATCGCTCGACTGGATTAATTCTGCTGGAGGTAAAGTGTTGAATTTGCTCTGCAAAGGATCTTATAAGCATGTAACGCAGCAATTGCGGAAGACTCCCGAACAGCATGTCGAGGATATTAAACGCTCGGTTCAGTATGCCGAAGAACTGGGAATTAAAGTAAATGTGTATCTCGAAGACTGGTCGAATGGGATGCGCAGTTCAAAAGATTATGTGCATTTTATGGTTGGCGAGTTGCTGAAACTCAACATTGATCGAATCATGCTGCCTGATACTCTGGGGATTCTTGATCCGGACGAAACCTACGACTTCTGTCGTGAAATGATTGAATCGTATCCGCAGGCAAAGTTCGATTTCCATGCTCATAACGACTATGATCTGGCTTGTGCAAATGTTTTTCATGCCATCAAAGCCGGAATTCGATGCGTGCACACCACTGTGAACGGATTGGGCGAACGGGCCGGAAATGCACCATTGTCGAGCGTGATTGCGACGATAAAAGATCATCTGAAAATGCAAACACGTGTGAATGAAACAATGTTGAATAAAGTTTCAAAGATTGTAGAGTCGTTTTCCGGTGTTCGTATTCCGACCAACAAACCACTGATTGGCGAGTTTGTTTTTACCCAGTGCAGCGGTATTCACGCTGATGGCGACAATAAGAATAATCTGTATTTCAATGATCTTCTTCCGGAACGGTTTGGTCGTACGCGTGTTTATGCACTTGGCAAAACTTCGGGTAGGGCGAACATTAAAAATAACCTGGAGGAATTGGGTATTGAACTTGATCCGGATTCACTGAAACTGGTAACCGACCGGATCATCGAATTGGGCGACCGTAAAGAAACTGTTACGATTGAAGATTTGCCTTATATTGTAGCTGATGTGCTGAACTATACCGATGGTGAACCGGCCATCCAGCTTGTAAATTATTCGCTTTCGCATGCCATGGGCCTGCGTCCTTCTGCTACGGTCAGTTTCATGATTAAAGGTGAAAAGTACGAAGCTTCGGCTCCGGGCGACGGACAATATGACGCTTTTATGAATGCAATCCAGTCGATTTACGAGGGGCTGAACAAACCTTTCCCGAAGCTGCTCGATTATTCGGTAACCATTCCTCCCGGCGGTAAATCAGACGCATTGGTCGAAACTGTGATTATTTGGAAACTGGGCCGCGAGTTTAAAACCCGTGGATTGGATTCAGATCAGACTGCAGCAGCCATCAAGGCAACCATGCGAATGCTGAACTTGATAGAAAAATAAACCAGCACTATTTCTAATCTATTTGAGTAGTAATGACGATTCTTAAATCTTCGCCCGAAACCATTCGCCGGAATTTCGATCAGCAGGTTGAGCGGTTTTCTAATCTCGAAACTGGTCAAACCACGGCTATCGATTCGCCTTTGTGCATGGAATTAATCGCGCGATCAGCTATTCTTTTAAATCCGGATGCAAAAAGTGTGATGGATTTAGGTTGTGGCGGCGGAAATTATGCGGTAAAAGTCACCTCTTTACTTCCGAATGTAGATTGTACATTGGTTGATATCAGCGCCAACATGCTCGAAAGGGCAGTGGAGCGGGTAAGCGAAATTATTTCAGGAAAGACAATGGCCTTACATGGCGACTACCGCGAACTCGATTTAGGCGAAAACCAATACGATATAATCACAGCCGGAACGACTTTGCACCATTTGCGTGGCGATGATGAATGGGAACTGGTTTTCAGAAAAGTTTATGAGGCATTAAAACCTGGCGGAACATTTTGGATTAACGATATTGTGATTGGCGAATCCGATGAAATTACCCAAATGATGATAGATGGCTGGATTGGAGAAATGAGCAAACATCACAATCGGGAAGAAATTGAATTTTATTTCAACCGTTATGAGACTGAAGATACACCAAGAACTTTATCCTATCAGCTTGATTTGATGAAACAAACTGGCTACCGCGAGACCTTTGTTTTGCACAAACATTTTAATTTTGCTGCCTTTGGCGCTAGAAAGTAGCCTGCTGTTCTGGTCATCCTGAACTTGTTTCAGGATCCCAGGAATTTTGGCAGACCCCGAAATAAATTCGGGATGACAAATGGAAATAAATAAAACCAAAAATATGAAGTTAAAATTAGCTGTTCTTCCCGGCGACGGGATCGGTCCTGAAATCATCGATCAGGCCATGAAAGTGGTGAAGGCCGTTGCCGCCAAGTTCAACCACGAACTCGAATACGAATACGCGCTGACCGGCGCTTGTGCCATCGACGAGTGGGGCGCTCCGTATCCCGATTCGACCCACGAACTATGTATGAAATCGGATGCCGTGTTGTTCGGCGCTATTGGCGATCCTAAATACGACAACAACCCGAAAGCTCCGGTTCGTCCAGAGCAAGGCTTGTTACTGATGCGCAAAAAACTGGGTTTGTATGCCAACATTCGTCCGGTGGTAACTTTCCCGTCGTTGCTGCACAAATCTCCACTTCGTCGCGAGTTGATTGAGGGTGCCGATTTTGTGGCCATCCGCGAACTCACCGGTGGTATCTATTTTGGCGAAAAAGGCCGCAAAGACGATGGCAACACTGCTTACGACGTTTGTGGGTATACCCGTCCCGAGGTAGAACGAATCCTGAAACTGGGTTACGAGTACGCCATGAAACGCAACAAAAAGCTTACCGTGGTTGACAAAGCCAACGTGTTGGAAAGCTCGCGTCTGTGGAGGGAAATTGCGCAGGAAATGGCTCCGTCGTATCCTGAAGTGACTACCGAATACATGTTTGTCGACAATGCAGCGATGCAGATCATCCAGTGGCCGAAAAACTTCGATGTGATGGTTACTGAAAACATGTTCGGCGATATCTTAACCGACGAAGCTTCGGTAATTACAGGTTCTCTTGGATTGTCTCCGTCCGCTTCAATTGGAATTCATACTTCGGTATTCGAGCCTATTCACGGTTCGTACCCGCAGGCTGCCGGTAAAAATATAGCCAATCCGGTTGCCACCATTTTGTCGGCTGCCATGATGTTCGAATATGCTTTTAACCTGATGGAAGAAGGCGCCATCATCCGTAAAGCCGTTGACGCTTCATTGGATGCGAAAGTGGTGACCGTCGATATTTCCAGCGAAAAACCATACTCTACTTCCGAAGTAGGCGACTGGATTGCCGAATGGGTTAGCAAAAACTAGGGTGATGCGGTTTTTAACCGCGAAAAGTGGCGATTGGAAATCGCCGCAACCGGGGAAAGGCTCTTTGCGCAAGCAGGGAGCCTTTTTATATTTCATTTGGAGATGCTTAATGAGGGGTATCTTTCGTTCTTTTGAGATTTAATTATAGGTATTTTAGTTTTCTAGGTATTCCAAAAAATCAATTTTTGCTTCGATTAGCGTTATTCGTTTATACAACACGCAAGGTAGTTGAATATGACTGTCACCACAAACGCTACAGGGGTATATCTCCTGAGAAGGTGATAGCGTCAATTTATAGTCAAATAAATATCTAATTTGAGACTTGAAATATTCTTTGTCGGATACTTTGAGATTAGATTCTCTAATTATTTCTATTAGTTTATCCAAAATGTCAAGCAATCCAAGATATTGTTGATTTATAGAATTATTAAAGAATCTCATTTCGTTTTCATTAAAATGATCTGTATAGGACTGGATATATTCGAGATGATTCTTTAAGGCTTCTGTTCCTTTGTACAAAACGTATTGCCGATTGCCTACAGCTCCTTCGTAACCTGATAACGAAAATTCATTTATTTCCTCTCGAAAATGCTGCATAAGGTTACTGATAAATTCAATTTCTTTTTTTTCTTTTTCAGAGGTTTCTTGTTTCTCAATCTGAGATTGAACAATGTAATTTGCTTTAATCTGAGCTCTGAAGGAAAGATAAATAAGCAGGGCAGAAATAAGCCCAATAATTGGTGCAGTTATACCTCCAATAGTATCACCGAATGTGCCTGTCTTTGAGTAGTCAAACCAAAAGTGATCTGCTATCCAAACCGGGAATGCTATTAAAACGGCAACCCCGATTATGCCTATCCAAAAAGCTTTCCAATCTAGTCTGCGAATTATTTCTTTAATCTTTTCATCGCTACTTTGCTCTTTGTTTTCCATAAGAATAAGTTTCCCCAAACCTACTTATTTAGTTTCTGGTTAGCAATATGTTGGAACAAAAAAACAGAAAAATATTCCGTAAATGGGAGTGGTGTTACTTACTTCATTTACCTCGTTCTGCAAATATTCGGTAAATCTTACTGATTTAAGGTTGGCCCCTGGATTGCCACCGGTACGGCCGGGTCAGTAGTTTGCTCTTCAATTTCCGGCGAAATGCTGATTTCATGCGTTCCATCCGGGAGGAACTTCACGGTGGGCGGGATGTGTTTCTGGTTAAACAGGTCATAGCTTTTCTTCAGGTCGCCCCAGAGGCTCACCTTGTCCTTGTTTTTGCTGTATCCTGCAATCAGGCGGTTGTAGGTTTTGTCTTCAAGTCGGGCAGGGTAGATGGCAATGTCGATTTTTTTCTGTCCGGCATTGTACGCTTCGATACAGTATATGAAAAGTTCCTTGATTTTTTCGTCGGTGATGGCAATGTAGCCAGACGATTCGCAGTTGCCGTGAATATAGATGAGGTTGCCAAGCCGGCCTTTTACGCCGCGAATGCTGTCGGATGCGTTCGGGTAATTGATTTTCATCGACAGGTAGTATTTGCTGTAGGGGTTTAGTTCGTTGATGTAATAGAAACCTTCCGGCACCTGCAAGTCGTACGAGCGTCGTTTTGGGCCAATGTCGCCTGACATCTCGCAGATCGGAAATTCTTTAATCAGGATGTAAGTTGAGTCGCAGATATTCTTTCCCCAGAGTTCTATTTTCTTCTCGGTTTTGAATGCGCGCAGGTATATCCGCAGGCTGTCGCGCGAGATGGAAT
>JAEWME010000266.1 GCA_023393265.1 Bacteroidota bacterium
GACAAAACCGGTAAGTTCTATTATCTTAATCCCCAGATTGGGAAACGTTATTTTACGAACGAGATAAACGCAACCAATGGGAATATGGATTTTTTCAGAAAAGAAAAGACATCCGGAACTTTTCGAATATTTGTTTTTGGTGGTTCAACTGCCCTTGGCTTTCCTTACTTGTATAATGGCGCTTTCCCCCAAATGCTAAAATACCAACTACAAAGACATTATCCGGACTTAAATATCGAAATGATTAACCTTTCGTTGACGGCAATTAATAGCTATGCTGTTTTCGATATTTCAAAAGAAGTTATAAAATATCAGCCCGATGCAGTTCTTATTTATACGGGGCAAAACGAATATCATGGCACTCTTGGTGTTGCCTCATCCAGTAGGTTCGGAAATAATCCATTTTTAATCAACTTAATTATTCAATCGAAAAAATTGCGCTTGGTGCAATTGGTTTTTAATACAATCAATTCCTCGGAGAAATCTGATCACTCAACCGATCTGAACCTCACCTTAATGGAGCGACTTGCTTCAGGACAAAAGATACCATTTAATTCTGAAAAATATTGGTTGGGGATTCGTCAGTTCGAAAGGAATATCAATAAAATTGTTGACCTATTTTCTTTAAAGAAAATCCCTGTATTTATTGGGACACTTGTCACGAATAAAAGAGGAATTCATCCATTTATAAGTGAGTTTTCGAAAACAGAAAATACAGTGGAATGGAATCAGCTTTTTGATAACGGAAAATTTGCATTGCAGCATGGCGATACCATTAAAGCAACTGAGTTTCTTATCGCTGCAAGTGAACTCGATAGCACTTTCGCTGAATGTCAGTTCCGTTTGGGCGAGATTTCGTTTGCCCAAAAAGATTACAAAACAGCCCGAAAATATTATACCAATGCAAAGGAATTAGATCAACTTCGTTTTAGGGCTCCTGAAGCTTTTAATGACATCATTGAAAAAGTAGCAGGTAGTCGTAAAAATATTTATGTCACTGATGTTGCTGCTGCTTTTGACTTAGCATCGCCACATCAGATTGTAGGTGAAGAACTCTTGCTTGAACACGTTCACCCAAATTTATCAGGATATTATTTGATGGCCGATACCTATTATAAGGCCATATCTGCTGCCAATCTTATTCCAAAAACAAGGTTCAATAATATTCCGGCAGAATTAATCAAAAAACAAATGCCACTAACTCAATTCGATACTGTTTACGGATATATTTCTAACATATTGCTGAAAGAAAACTGGCCATTCAACGAACCATTACCGGAACCAACTCCTGCTGAAAAGACTTATGAAGGTAAAGTTGCCGGTGGTTTGGCAGTCAGGCAGTACTCATGGGAAACGGCTATGGAGAAACTGTTTAATTATTACTTTAAGAAATCGGACTTTGCGAATGCACTTCGTATTGCTGAAGGTCAGTCTCTTGTGTTTCCTTTCAACGCTACATATTTGGAACGGGCAACCAAGTTGGCTCAAAAACTGGACGATGATGATAGAGCGCTTTTATATCTGACCAAAATCTGGAACAATTTTAACCATAGTAATGAAATTGCTCAGCAATTATTGACTACAACGCTTAATTCAGATCAGCCCAAATTGGCAATACCTTATTTGAATTACCTGATTCTCAATTCAAGTAGCAAACTACCTTATATTAAGATGAAAGATGAGATTGAAAAAATTATTGAATCAGAAGATGAGTTAAAATTGAGTCCGGAAAATCTTCAGGTAACGAATAGAATTGTAGCCTCTTACATTCAGGTTAACAATTACAAATCGGCCCAAAAATATATTAATTTATCATTAACGATAGATCCTGGTAATACAGAAGCAAGGAATTTGCAGATTAAAATAAATCAGCACAAAGAGTAATCAATGGATACGTCGGGGAAAAACAGAATTCTATATTTTAAATTGATAACCATCGCATTAGTAATTTTCTTTTTCCTGATGATAGAGATTACTGTCAGAATTCTGATCCCAGACAATCAGAGTCAGGAACGTTTGATCGATCTCGGGGAATTAAATTTCTTTTCGAAGGTAAATATCAAGGGAGAACCGTCGATTCAGATTACAAATAAATACGGTTACAGCGATCAACATACCATTTTTAAGGAGAGGAAAATGCCTGGTACTTACCGTATCTTTTGCATTGGCGGATCTGCTTCCGCAGGCTGGCCACACCCTTTTAATGAAAGGTTCAGCACTTATTTGGATACTTGTTTAAAGAAAATTTACCCCGGAAAGCAGATTGAGATTATCAATTGCAGCGCACATGGCTTTGCCAGTTACCGGGTTCAGAAAATCTTTCATCAGCTTATTCCGTATCAACCCGATGCTGTCATTGTTTGGTCTGGAAATAACGAGTTTTTGGAAGATGACCGTTTTAAGGTCTCTAATTTTCAATCAGGCATAAATTGGTTAGCTGAAAGAATTAAAACCGTGCAACTGGTTAAAAAGGTTCTGCCTGTAAAAAAGCTTGATGGTAACGAAATAGAATCAACGAACTCCTTCTGGAAAAAAGTTCAGCAACAATCGCTCGAATTATGCAGTGATCCCAAATTGTCGTTAAAAGTCAAATTGGGCTATACGCAAAGTATCGAAAGCATTACTAAAGAGGCGGCTCAAAATGGAATAAAAGTATTTCTGTTTACAGTTCCAGTTAATCTGCGTGACTGGCAGCCAAATGTATCCTATTCTTCCTTGAAAGGACCAGACTCTTTGGCCTGGTCTCAAATTTATAATTCAGGTCGTAATTCATTATTTAACAGTGATTACAATACTGCCAAGAGCTATTTTATGCAAGCAATCTCAAAAGAGCCATTACATGCTATGTCGTACTTTTTGCTAGCCAGGAGCCAGGAAGGCTTAAGAGATACAACAGAAGCCCTCGCCAATTATGTTCGGGCTAAAGATTTAGATTACAATCCTTTCAGAGCCATTTCAGATTTTAATAAAAGTCTTCGGATGATAGCAGATAGCAACCCTAATATTTCCTTATTTGATGCGGAGAAACTTTTTCAAAAATATGGGCAGCATGGAGTTCCTGGCTTCGATCTTTTCCTCGATTACGTTCATCCTACACGTTTGGGTAACCTGATATTAGCCAGTGAATTCAGTGAGTTTATCAGGGAACGAAATTTGTTTGCCATTCAGGATTCAGAAATTAAAATTGACACAGCATCACTAAAAAGTATGTTGTCAGATTATAATGAAGAAAACGATATAACACTTCAGATTACTCGTTATTCGCTTTGTTGCCTGACCCATCAGTACAAGTTTGCTGTTGTTTTTGGGAACAAAATCTTAAATAGCTTACCTGAGTCTTATCTCAATGACAAAGTGAATAGTAACGATGTGAATAAATTAAGAGATGGGGTAAAATGTTTTTCTAATTTTCTGGAAGTCGAAAAAGAAGTTCTTAAATCAGGAGATAAAATTCAGGATTTGAAGTCTGTTAATGAGTCTGTAAGGCAATTTTATGAGGTCTACTTTCCATACGGGACTTACTAATTATGAATTGGTTAGGTTTGTTTTCTGAGAGTACTTGATTTAATTAACACTGAAACAGGTATTAATGGCCTAACTCAATATTAGTTCATACAGTTTTTATTATAATAGAAGAGAAAAATGAAGTATAAGAATAAAACCTACTGGCTGCTGTTCATTTTCATGTTCGGTTTGGCACCTGCACTTTTTGCCCAACCCATTACTACAGGTAACAAATACCTGAACATAAATGGCAAACCCGCCTTTATCAACGGTGTCAATTATACACCCACAAGCAACTGGTTTCAGATACTCGATAACTGGAATTCCGCAGCCATTGAGCAGGACATGGATTCGCTGAAAAGCCTGGGCGTTGATTTTGCCCGGTTCATGCCGCTTTGGTATTTGATGCAACCCGAAAAAGACAAGCTCGACCAGCAAAAGTTCGACCGTGTGAATGAGCTGATAAACATTGCCGGCAAACGGGGCATTCTGGTTCAGCCCGCGCTAATTACAGGCTGGCTTAGTGGCGGAATCTTTAATCCTTATTGGGTGACTAAAGATATGTTTACTGACGGTGAACAAATAAAAGCCGAAACTTGGTATGTGGAAAGTTTGGCCAAAAGCCTGAAAAATAATCCTTATGTACACAGTTTCGATTTTGGTAATGAAATCAATGCGCTGAAAGAAGTGGGCGGTTTTCCGGCAACTCCATCACAAACAAAAGACTGGATGGCCGAAATTTACAAAGCTTTCAAGAAAGGCGACGCAAACCGGCTGGTCACAAACGGAATCGGAACCGGTTACGATGCAAACTTTCCAATTGAAAATATTGCGTTGGCGAGCGATTATATGTCGGCACACTCGTATCCTTATTTTCATGCCACCATTCTTGACGACCCGTGGTTCGGTCTGCGTACTTCCTACAGTCCTAATCTGATGATTGCCTGGGCAAAAATGGCCGGAAAACCGGTGCTGATGCAGGAAACCGGCGTTTCTGACGAGTGGATAGGGCAGGAGCAACGCGCCAAATACCTCGAATTGATTTATTTCAGTTGCTGGGCCGATGGGGCTGCCGGTTTTGTGTGGTGGTGCTCGCACGATATCGACAATGCTTTCCATATAAAACCCGATGCAAATGGCCGCCAAATGAAAGGCGGTGGAATGTTTGACCCGCTTGAATACAAAATGGGTTTATTAGATGTGAAAAACCAAAAACATCCGGCTGGCGAGATGTTTAAACAGTGCGTTTCTTTTTCAAAAAAGCTGGGACTGGAATGGGCCGACCAACTGCCTGTTTGTTACATTGTTGCTCCTGAAACGGTTTCGCTGAACGATTATTTCCGCAAGATGATAAACGCCTACACGCTGGCCAAACAAAACCATGTGGATGTCCGGTTTCTGCGGGAAAACAGCGATGTGCCTGCCGATGCTTCGTTTGTGATTATTCCCGGCTTTTCGCTCAAAGGTGAGGCGAAACAGAAAATTGCCAAATATCTTGAAGCGGGCGGAACTGTTTACCAGTCGGGTTACAAC
>JAEWME010000307.1 GCA_023393265.1 Bacteroidota bacterium
CATCCAACCACAATTGTTTGTTCACGCTCAGCAAGTCGTCCATCAATGCAGCCTGTCCTTCAAGACCGTCGATGTTGATGTCTTCTTTTTTCGGAACAAAACCGATTGGAGTTTCAACAGCGTCAACGTTGCCCATTACACGTTCGATGATCCAACCCAATACACGGATGTTGTCGCCGTATCCTGGCCACAGCCATTTCCCCTCAGAATTTTTACGGAACCAGTTAACATTGAATATCTTCGGTAATTTGGTTTTGTTGGGAGCGTTTTCACCGATGCTTACCCAATGTCCGAAATAGTCGCCCATGTTGTATCCGCAGAAAGGAAGCATTGCAAACGGATCGCGACGAACACCGGCTTTCAGACCGATGGCAGCAGCTGTTACTTCAGAACCAACAATTGAACCCATGAATGTACCGTGATTCCAGTCGAATGCCTGGTAAACCAGCGGAACAGTACTTGGACGACGGCCACCAAAAAGGATTGCTGAAATCGGAACACCTGCCGGATCTTCCCATGCTGGGTCAACGCACGGACATTGGTTGGCAGGAGCGGTGAAACGTGCATTTGGATGCGCAACAGCTTCGCCTGAAGCCGGATCGTGAACTTTATTTTTCCAGTTGATTGTACCTGTAGGGCAATCCCAGCCGATGCCTTCCCACCAGATGTCGTTATCAGGAGTAACCCCAACATTGGTGAAGATAGTGTTTTTATCGGCGCTGTGCATGGCGTTCGGGTTTGTCAATTCAGAGGTAAAAGGAGCTACGCCGAAGAAACCAGCTTCAGGATTGATGGCACGAAGAACACCGTCTTTGTCGAATTTCATCCAGGCAATGTCATCACCAACAGTTTCCACTTTGTAGCCAGGAATTGTCGGAATCAACATAGCGAGGTTTGTTTTACCGCAAGCGCTGGGGAACGCAGCAGCAATGTATTTCTTTTCGCCTTTTGGGTTGGTGATACCCATGATCAGCATGTGCTCGGCCAACCAGCCTTCGCGTTTCGCCATGGTTGACGCGATACGAAGTGCCAGACATTTTTTGCCGAGCAATGCGTTACCACCGTAACCAGAACCGTACGACCAGATTTCGTTGGTTTCAGGGAAATGAGAAATGTATTTATTGTCGATGTTTGGGGCACAAGGCCATTTAACATCCTGCTGTCCGGGCTCAAGCGGAGCGCCAACAGAGTGAATACATGGAATGAAATCGCCGTCGCCTAATACGTCGAGAACAGCTTTGCCCATGCGGGTCATAATTTTCATGTTCACAACAACATAAGCAGAGTCAGTTAATTCAACCCCAATTTTTGCAATGTTTGATCCGAGTGGGCCCATGCTGAAAGGAATTACATACATGGTACGGCCTTTCATACAACCTTTGTATTTTTCAAGCATTTCTGCCTTCATTTCGGCAGGAGCTTTCCAGTTGTTGGTTGGACCAGCATCTTCTTGTTTTTCGCAGCAAATAAATGTACGGTTTTCAACGCGTGCCACATCACTCGGGTCGCTGTTGAAACTATAACTTCCGGGGCGTTTTTTGTCATCCAGCTTTGTTGCAGCACCCGAAGCTACCATTTCGTCCAAGAGACGTTGGTTTTCTTCTTCGGAACCCTCGCACCAATACACTTTTTCTGGTTGGCAGATCGAAGCCCACTCATTAACCCAATTTAAAAGTTTGTTGTTTGTTGTCATTTTTTAAGCGCTTTGTTTGATTATTAAGTAAAAACTACTTTGTCAAATGTTACAAATATAATCAGGAAAAAACACCTTGCCATTTTTGTTTACATACCCTGAATCATTTCTTTACAATTAATTAATCATGCGGATTTTTATTTTGTTGATTTTAAATTGTTGTTTATTAGATACTTGTGTGTTTTGTTTTTAGACCCCTTACATTTCAAATCCGAAATGATCTTAATTTAATATACCGCTTTTCCGGTAGGGTGTAAAATTGCCTACTTTTGATCCCGATATAAAAAATCACTTGTTGAAATAGTTAATTTATAATTACTTACTATGAAAAACACAGATCTTTTAGTTTATGGCATTCATACCAATGCCGAAATTTTGCATAATCCAACTTACGAAGAATTATTTCAGGCTGAAATTGACCCATCAAATGAAGGTTTTGAAAAAGGGGTGTTGACTACAACAGGCGCAGTTTCAGTTGATACAGGCAAATTTACAGGCCGTTCTCCAAAAGACAAATTTTTTGTTAAAGATGCAGTAACAGATGAACACCTGTGGTGGGATGGTACAATTAACCGCCCTACAACTCCTGAAGTTTTTTCTCACTGTAAAGACTTGGTGACAAAACAGCTTTCAACGGCCAAAAAATTGTATGTGGTCGATACATTCTGTGGCACAAACGAAGACACCCGAATGAAAGTACGTTTCGTTATGGAAGTTGCATGGCAGGCTCACTTTGTGACAAACATGTTCATCCGTCCTTCGCATTACGAATTGGCTAATTATGGCGAACCTGATTTCGTATGTTTGAACGGTTCGAAAACAACCAATCCAAACTGGAAAGAACAAGGTTTAAATTCTGAAGTTTTCACTCTGTTCAACCTTACTGAAAGAATGCAGGTAATTGGTGGAACCTGGTATGGTGGCGAAATGAAGAAAGGTATTTTTGCCTTGATGAATTATTACCTGCCGTTGAAAGGAATGGCTTCGATGCACTGCTCTGCCAACGTAGGTAAGGATGGTGATGTTGCTATTTTCTTTGGTCTTTCCGGAACAGGAAAAACTACGCTTTCTGCTGACCCAAAACGTTACCTGATTGGTGACGATGAACATGGATGGGATAACAATGGCGTATTTAACTACGAAGGTGGTTGTTATGCGAAAGTTATTGATCTTGAAAAAGATAAAGAACCTGATATTTGGAGAGCTATCCGCAGGGATGCTTTACTGGAAAACGTAACAGTTAAAGAAGACGGAACTCCGGATTACACCGCTGCAGCTTCGAAAACTGAAAACACTCGTGTTTCTTACCCGATTTATCACATCAATAAAATTGTTTCTCCTTCTCGCGCTGGTCATGCCAAAAAAATTATTTACCTGTCGGCTGACGCATTTGGTGTATTGCCTCCCGTTTCTATTTTGGACGAGAAGTCAGCTCAGTATCACTTCCTTTCGGGCTTTACTTCAAAATTAGCCGGAACTGAACGTGGTATCACAGAACCGGTTCCTTCATTCTCTCCGGCATTTGGTGAAGCCTTCCTGACTTTGCACCCAACTATGTACGCCAAAACATTGATTGGAAAAGCAAAAGAACACAATGCTAAAGTTTACCTGGTAAACACTGGCTGGAACGGAACAGGAAAACGTATTTCGCTGAAAAATACCCGTGCTATCATCGATGCAATTATCGATGGCTCAATTGAAAAAGCAGAAACTATCCATGTTCCGATTTTGAACCTGGTGGCTCCAACTGCTTTGAACAATGTTGACACTGAAATTCTTGATCCGCGTAACACCTATGCTGATGTAGCAGAATGGGAAACCAAAGCAAAATCGCTTGCTGCCAAATACATCAAGAACTTCGAGCAATATTGCGATAATGACGATGCGAAAGCATTGATTCCTTCAGGTCCACAGTTATAATATTACACTGATATACAGAATTAAGAAGCCATCCTTTGTGATGGCTTTCTTGTTTTTATCGGCTGACAAACTTTCAGGAAGCAATCTTTGAATCATTATTTGTTTGCTTTTTACGAATTGTCAGAAATGATTTTGGAAGGGTAAATGCCAATTGGCAGCTTGTTCTATTTTATGAAACACATTTGAACATTACTCAAATAACGCTATTTTTGGACACTTCATTAAATACATCTGGATTGTTTTGATTAAACCGAAACTAAAATCTGTTGAATTTGGAGACTGAAGGTAAATATAAATTTGTCAGATTTAAGGAGAATCCAACTCAAGAATTATTTTCTGTTTTCTTCAATCACTATTTTACGAGATTGAATCAGTTTGCCACGACAATCCTGAAATCGGAATTGCTTTCTGAAGAAATTGTACTCGACGTGTTTCTGAAATTATGGGAACGGCGTATGAAACTTAGCGAGATCAATAACATCGAGACGTATTTGTACATTGCAGTAAGAAACAATGCGCTGAATGCCAGCAAAACTGAAAAGAAATTCCGACTAGATATGTTGCAGGATTCGGAAATACAACTGGCAGATTATAAAGCTCCGGTTGATAGTGAAATTATTGAAAATGAAATGTTTGTGATGTTGAATGAGGCTGTTGCTCAGCTTCCGGCTCAATGCAAAATTGTGTTTAAATTAATCAGAGAAGACGGATTAAACAGAAATGAAGTGGCCCAGATCTTGAATATATCCGTAAAAACGGTTGACAATCAGGTAGCCATTGCCATAAAAAAGATTGCCAGACAGCTCAATATCGACCTTTCCAATCCCGGGAAATCACAAGTTTTGACTACTTTTTTGCTTACGCTTTAATCAATTATATTCCTGCTATTTCTACCGGGTTGGGATTTTCTTGTAAAAAAATCAAATTTTCTTTGGGGAAATTGAATGAAAAGTTTGTCCTTAATCCGATGAATTAAGACAATGAACAGGACATGAAGAAGGATATCTCAATTGTATTTGCACGCATATTACTCAAAAATGCTGGAAAAGAAGATGTTAAAACATTTACCAAATGGAAAAATGATTCGGATCAAAACAGCAGGTTTGCTGAAAATTTCGAGAAATTTTGGAATGAAAAGACTGAAGAAAAATCTTCCGGGCATTTAAATGCTGCTCGCGAAAGATTGCTGTCGAGGTTAAATATGAATGCGCGTGAAGCAACGTCACGATCGTTTAATTTTTACCTTTTCAGGATTGCTGCTTCAGTCGCAATTCTTCTGAGCCTCACATTCATGCTGTATAAACTAAATGAAATCAATCACCTCTATAAAAATAACTGGGTCGAAATTTCAACCGAACCAGGACAGCAAAGCAAGGTAATTCTTTCTGACGGGAGCCTGGTTTGGCTGAATGCGGAGACTGTGCTGAAATATGCTCCCAACAAGAAAGAAAGACGCGTTATCCTTGATGGCGAGGCTTATTTCGAAGTAAATCACTCGGCTGACTACCCATTTGTAGTGGAAGCTGGTGATGTAAAAGTCCGCGTCATGGGTACTAAATTCAATGTATCTCATTACGCCAATTCCAATATTACCGAAACTTCTCTTTTGTCAGGGAAAGTGGCCATGACTTTTGAGAAAAGCAAACAATCGTTCGAATTAACTCCGGGAGAAAAAGCAACCTACAACATCGATAAACATTCGCTGGTAAAAACAAAAGTTGATGTAGCAAAAGAAGTACAATGGCGGCAAAATGTTCTATATTTTGACAATGAGCCATTTGATGAGTTAATTCTCAAATTGGAAAAATATTATGCCGTGAAATTTATCTACGATAAAGAAGCTTTCAAAAACATTCATTATACAGGAACAATCGATAACCTAAGTATTAATAAAGTTCTGGAATACATAAACTTTACAATTCCGGTAAGTTATCAGATCGATAACAAAGTCATTAAACTAAAGCCTAAAAAGTGAGATCGCATAAAAATAGAAAAGTGATACTCGCGCCAACGATATATCACTTTTCGTTTAATTCTGATTTTAAATTCATAAACCTTTTCAAAACTATGAAAAAATGTCGAACAAGTGTCTTTCCGGAGAGAACCGGATTGACTAAGTTATTTAGAGTTATGAGGCTCACGGCCTTTTGGATTTTCCTGATGGTGCTCGAAACGGCTGCATCCGGACACGCACAGTCGACAAAAATCACTGTGAAAATCGAAAATGGCACGTTGAGTGAAATTTTCAAAAAGATCGAGGAACTTTCCGATTATCGCTTTTTCTACCAGAAAGAGCAGGTACAGGACGTGAAGCGAAAAACGGTTGAAGTAACCAATGAAGACATCTCAAATTTGGTAGCTGACCTTCTCGAAGGTACTGGTTTGGCTTATAAAGTAGCCGAACGGGATATTATTATCTTCCCAAAATCGGGCGCCGGCAATCTTTCCGGAAACGTTAGCCAGCAACCACACGCTGTTACAGGAAGGGTTACTGATGAATCTGGTGCACCCTTGCCCGGAGTTACAGTCGCCATCAAAGGAACGACGCTGGGAATAATCACCGATTTAGACGGCAAATACTCGCTGACAAATGTCTCGGACAAAGCAATCTTGCAATTTTCATTTATGGGAATGATACCTCAACAGGTTACAGTTGGTAATCAGGCCAGCGTCAATGTTGTAATGAAACAAGCTGTAATTGAGATTGAAGAAGCTATTGTTGTTGGTTATGGTTCTCTACAGAAAAAGCAAGTAACCAGTTCCATTACATCGCTCACCACCCGGGATCTGCCTCAGGGTGTTGGTGGTGCTTCTATTGCTACGGCGCTACAAGGTAAAGTTGGCGGACTTGTAATGTCGGGTACCGAAAGTCCTAATTCAGGAAATACCTTTCAGTTGCGCGGTATGGCATCAATCAATGCTTCCCGCTCTCCGTTGATTGTAATCGACGGAATGCCCGGTGGCGACATCCGTACGCTTGTTCAGGAGGAAATTCAGTCTATCGATGTTTTGAAAGATGCTTCGGCCGGTGCTATTTATGGTACCCGTGCAACAGGAGGGGTTATTCTCATCACAACCAAGGCTGCCAAGGCTGGTGCCCTGAAGATGAATTATACTTCCGAAGTATTGTTTAAACAGCCATTTGGAAAACCTGACCTGCTTAATGCTGCCGACTATATTGCTACTTATGCAGGAGCTAAAAATGATGAAGGCCACGACACCGATTGGTGGGACGAGGCAATGAATGATAACCCGACTTCGAACCGTCATGTTTTGACCATTCAGGGTGGATCTGAATTTGCCAGAATATATGCAACAACCATGTACGACGATAATCGCGGCGTTTTAAGAGGCGACAACCGAAAAGACTATTCGGGCCGTATCAATGCCGATTTCAAATTACTCGATGGTTGGCTCGACGTCAGTACGCACGTTAGTTACCGCCAGGCACTTCGCACACAGAATAAACCTTCGATCGAGGGCATCATGCGTGCCAATCCAACGCAGGCTGTTTACGATCCAACCAGCCAAACAGGTTGGAATATCTGGACTACCGGCGATAACACCGAAATGAATGAAATCGGGGAAGCTGCACTCAAAACAGACGAAGGGCTCGACAAATGGTTTCGTCCCGATGTGTCGCTAAAGTTGAATATTCTGCCAATCAAAGGCCTGTCGTACCGCCATACAATTGCCTACGAAAACAGGCAGTGGGAACGACATTTTTACCGGTCGATGTTTTCGCGCGAAGAGATAAGGGCAGGGCGAAAAGGTTGGGCCGATCTGGATTTCAGCAAAACTGAATTGCTAAATACAGATGGATACCTTTCGTATGTGAATGAGTTTGGAAAGAATTCGTTCAATGCTGTTGGCGGTTGCAGTTATTTCGAACAAAACGGCGAATCATTTTCTGCCGCAAACGGACAGTTTACCAACGACCTCGTTAAATTCTGGAATCTTGGAGAGGGATCATGGTTGAAAGAAGGTTTCGCTGAAATGAGTTCATCAAAAAGCATCACGCAGCGTCTATTCGCTTATTTTGGCCGAATCAACTTTTCATACGACGACAAATATATGGCAACCGCTTCGGTTCGTCGCGAGGGTTCGAGCAAATTTGCAGCAAACAACCGCTGGGGAACATTCTGGTCGGCATCTGCCGGCTGGCGCTTGTCTAAAGAATCTTTCATGCAGGATATTTCATGGGTCGACGACCTTAAACTTCGCCTTGCCTACGGGGTAACCGGAAATGAAGGTTTCTCCGCCGATTACGCCGCCAAAATGTATGGATCAGACACACGTTGGCTTTTACCCGATGGAACCTGGGCTTATTCATACGGCGTTACCAAAAACGTGAACGACGTGCTGGGTTGGGAAGAAAAACATGAATGGAACCTTGGTTTGGATTTCTCGGTATTGAATAATCGCGTTTATGGCAAATTCGATTTATACCGCCGCTCGATAAAAGGTCTTATATATAATGTTCAGGTTCCACAGCCGCCAAACACCGAGTCGGAAATGTACAAAAACATTGGTACGATGGAGAACAAGGGATGGGAACTCGAAGTTGGCGCTGATGTGGTGAAGAACAAAAAATGGAGCTACAATACTTCACTCAATCTGAGTCATAACAAAACCATCATCGGATCGCTTTGGGGTAACCAAACGTTCATCAACGGCGATTACATTAATAACTGGGTCGAATACGCTCACCGCATTGAAGAGGGCGTAGAAGTGGGCAGTTTCTTCCTGTATCGCTATGCAGGAATCAGTGAAGACGGTAAAATTCAGGTTTTCGACAAAGACAACAATATCATTGTGTCGGACGATGCCAAAGTCGACGATCGCGTTTACCAGAAAAGTTTCATGCCGAAGATTATTGCCGGATGGTCTCACAACCTGAATTACAAAAACTGGTCGTTCAGCGCTACACTTACTAGTTGGATTGATTACGACTTATACAACGGCATCGAACTGGAATATGGTTTGAGAAATGTTGTTCAGGGAAACATGCTCTACGACGCAATTGGAAAGAATGCTAAGATAACAGGCCGTCCTGCTCCCTGCGATTATTTCCTGTATGATGCTACTTTCGTAAAAATTCAGAACCTGACGCTGGGGTATACGCTGCCGATGAAAAAATATACCCACCTGATGGATAACATCAAAATATATTTCACTGGAAATAACCTGTACACATTTACAAAATACCCAGGTTTAAATCCTGAAGTTGACATCACCGGCTGGGATACTGGTGTCGAGAAAAAGAGCAGCATTTATCCGCAAACACGCACTTACACCTTTGGTCTACAACTGAATTTTTAATCGCTAAAAAGATAATTTATGAAAACATATAAAATATTTATCGGCGCTGCTGCAATAACCGCAATCACTGCTGTTTTTCATGCCTGCAGCGTTGAACCGGAGTATTACTCACAATCGACACCCGAGTTATTTTTTGATACGCAAACAAAAGTGTATCAACGCATGGGGCGCCCGTTCACACACTGGGCCTGGGCAATGGCCGACGCACAGGCACATTCCACACTTGTACGTCTTCAGGAATTTACAACTGACGAAATGCTGGTTCCGTCCCGCTATAACGACTGGTATGACGGTGGCGCGTATCTTCGCATGTACACTCATGATTTTACCCCGACCACTTCAGGCGTAAATGATGCGTGGCGCGCTTTTTCGATGGGTGTTGCACAGGTTTGGAGCGCAAAAGACGACATCGATCAATATGTCGATTTTGATGCACTTAAATTTCCCGAAGGCAGTCGCGATGCCGTTTTGATGCAGCTTCAAACACTTGCCGCTTTCTTCTACCTGCATGGTCTCGACTTATTTGGTGGTGTGCCGCTATATGAGTCGAATAAAGGAGAAATGAAAGCCAGGGCTACTGATGTTGAGACATTTGAATTTATCGAGCGATTGCTGACAGAAGCACTTCCGAAACTTCCGAAGAAAACAGTACTTGGAGCACAGGAAACAGGTAGTATCAATCAGGCTGCTGCTGCACTTATGCTTGCCCGTCTTTATTTCAATGCCGAACCATACATCCGTGAGGCGAAGTACACAGAATGTGCTACCCTTTGTCAGGATATTATTGATGGGAAATATGGAACATATAAGCTGGAAGATGACTGGCGGAATATTTTTGGCTATAACAATGATAAGTCTCCTGAAATTATTTGGTCAGTTCCAAGCCAGAATGCGCAGAGCGAGAGAAGCGTGAGTTCGAATGGTTACCACTACGGTATGAATGAGTATTGGGACAATGGTGAGATTGGCGGCCGAAACAATGGCTATTGCTTGGTTCCTTCACTCGACGTCAATGGTAAATCGTACCTGTATGGCAACAGCGATCCAAGTTCGAAAGGTACTTACAGGCTGGGTAGCCCGTTTGCCAAATTCAACGCGCAGGATGTCCGTAAACAGCTCAATGCCTACGAAGGCGGTGGTAAATGGCGCGGAATGTTTTATTTTGGTAAAATGGTGAACCCCGTGACCGGAAAAGTTTGTCATGGCGGAAACCGACAGGTGAAACCAACCGACACTTTAACTATTGTCGACCAGATTGCTAGGATTTATCCACAGGCAGGTGCCGAGGCTGATCATGGAAAAGAAGGAGCACGCTGGGGCGAGGAAAGCTCGGGTGTTCGTTTGGCAAAATTCTCACCAATTCCGTGGCTAAGCGAGAAAACATTGAAGGGAAATCCTGATATTCCTGTCTTCCGACTGGCTGAAGCTTATTACATGCTGGCCGAATGTAAGTTACGTGCCGGAGACAAGGATGCAGCCGCTTCTTTGATAAATACAGTTCGCAAAAGATATTTTGTAGAAGCAGATCCGGACCCGGTAACAGCTTCAAATCTGGACGAATGGCGTATGCTTGACGAATGGATGATCGAGTTTCTCGGCGAAGGTCGTCGTCGGACAGATCTTATTCGCTGGAATAAATATACAACCGAATCGTGGTGGGATCATCCTGCTGACGGGGCTGCGAAATCTCATTTCAACCGCTTCCCGATCTCAGAACAGGCAATGAGCAGTAATAACTTGCTTGAACAGAATCCTGGATATTAAAAGTTAGTTTTTCGATTTTTAGGCGTCCGTTATTTCCTGCCAGTGCCGGAATTAGCGGACGCTATTATTTCGTCGAGGCAGCTATCGATGTCGGGATATTTAAACCGGTAGCCGTATTCCAGCAATCGTTCAGGAAAAGCCTGTGGGGCGCTGGTAATCAGCGAAGCGGCTTCGCCGTACAAAAGTTTTAAGGCGCTTTCAGGAACAGAAAAGATGGCAGGGCGTCGCAACTTTTTTGCCAGCGCTTTGGTGAAGTGATTATTGTCGATGTTTTGGGGTGCTGCAAGGTTAAAAATGCCTGAAACTTCTTTGTTTTGGCAGGCCCAGAAGAGCGAATTCACTACGTCATCAATGTGTACAAAAGGAAATGGCTGATTTCCGGAAGCAATTTTTCCCCCAAGTCCTGACTTGAAAACAGGGAGCATCTTTTGGATGGTCGCAGACTCCTTACCAATAACGACACCAATCCGGAATATGACCCTGCGTACCGAATGGTTGAGCGGCTCCGAGGCTGCTTCCCATTGTTTGGCGACAGTTCCGGTAAAATCATCGGCAAATTCAGTACTTTTTTCGGTGTGAAACCCCGGTGAATAAATGCCGACTGCCGAAGCCGAAATAAATGTCTTTGGTCTTTCATAAGCAGGTAATTGGTTGATTACTTCAACCAGGTTGGCAGTTGTGGTGATCCGGCTGTTTAATATTTCTTCTCTGGCATTTTCTGTCCATTTCCGGAGTATAGGCGATCCGGCAAGGTGAATTACAGTATCAATTTCCGGCATTATTTTCAATAACTCGACTGGATTGTATAATTCTTTTCGAGCGATTTTTACAATGGTGTGTTTCACCGATTCGAGTTTAACAATCAGGTTTTGAGCGATGTATCCGGTGGCGCCGGTTATGGCAATATTCATGGCTTTTTATTCGTTTTGATTCGCTGAGTGCGGTTTCCCTTTTGGTAAAGTTACAATCAAATTGAATTTAAGTTTAATTTTTGAGAATTCTTTCCGGCCATCTTTTTATTTTAATGTAATTTTGTGCTCCTCCAACTTTACCATTGAAACCGCGTTGAAATATCTAAAAAATTGTTCGATGAACGGATTTTTGTATTGAATTATTCCAATTCACATAAAAACTGAATAGAAATTTTCAGCTAAGTTTGTTGTAACGCAACATTGTAATCATTTCAGAAAATTGAAGGATGAATAAAAAAAGCCCGAAATCTTCAGCAAAACCAAAATCATCAACCAAATCGAGAAAAAAATCTTCAGGAAGTTTAAAGAAGCGCATTTTGCTCTTTTTGCTTAAGCTGACCATTGCGCTGGTATTGCTGGGTTTATTGCTTTTCCTGATTGTGTATGCCGGGTTTACCGGTCCGGTGCCATCAACCGACGAATTACAGAAAATAAAAAATCCGGTTTCTACTGAAGTTTATGCCAACGACGGACGACTGCTGGGAAGATATTATATAGAGAACCGAAGCAACGTAAGCTTCGACGAAATATCGCCCAACGTGATCAATGCGCTGGTTGCTACCGAAGACTCCCGTTTTTATCACCATCGTGGAATCGACGAAATTGCACTGATCAGGGTGTTTTTTAAGTCCATTCTGTTGCAGGACAGAAGTTCCGGTGGAGGAAGTACCCTTAGTCAGCAAATAGCCAAAAATTTATATCCGCGGAAGGAGTTTGGGCCATTGACGATGCCTGTAAATAAATTGCGGGAATCGATCATTGCGTATCGCCTCGAAAAGCTTTATACAAAAGATGAAATACTGGCATTATACCTGAATACGGTTCCTTTTGCCGAGAATACGTTCGGGATAGGCGTGGCTTCGGAACGCTTTTTCAGCAAATCACCCGCAAAACTTACTGTTCCTGAAGCTGCGACATTGGTTGGAATGCTGAAAGCGAATAACAGCTATAATCCGCGACGAAACCCCGAACGCTCGCTCGAACGGCGGAATGTAGTCATCGACCAGATGCAGAAATACAGTTATTTGTCTGATGGAGAAGCAAAAATGTACAAGGCTGAACCGATGACACTCGACTACAACCCAATTTCGTACAACGAAGGCCCCGCGCCATACCTCATTGAAAGGTTGAGGCCTTTTCTTCAGGATTGGTGCGACAACCATACCAAAGAAGATCAGACTACTTATAATTTGTTTACCGACGGGCTGAAGGTGCAAACGACAATAGATTTTGATATGCAGATTGCTGCCGAAAATGCAGTGGCCGACCAAATGAAAAATATACAGAAGTTGTTCGACGAGCATTGGGGAAAACAAAAACCGTGGGGTAACGACCAGTCGGTTGTATACCGAGCCATGAAACGCTCTGACAGATACAAGAATCTGAAACAAAGTGGTGCCAGCGATGATGAAATTAAAAAGAATTTTGACACGCCGGTGGCAATGTCGGTTTTTAGCTGGGATGGCCGAAAACAGCAGCAGATGACGCCGATGGACTCTGTTCAGTATTATTTGCGTTTGTTAAATACTGGCTTTATGGCCATTGATCCGCATTCAGGAGAACTGAAAGCCTATATCGGCGGAAACGATTTCAGGTATTTTAAATATGATCATACTACGGCTGAGCGACAGGTTGGATCAACATTCAAACCAATCGTTTATCTGGCAGCACTGGAAGCCGGAATTGCTCCGGATACTTATTTTGCCAATGAGCGCAAAGTTTATGAAGATTACGACAACTGGTCGCCCGAGAATTCGCATGACGACTACACGGGTTACTATTCGATGGAAGGCGCGTTGGCCAAGTCGATTAACACCATTGCTGTTGAGGTCTTGATGCAAACAGGTATTGACCATGTGGTAGATCTTGCCAAACGCATGGGTATTGATTCCGAATTGCCTGAATATCCGTCGCTTGCCCTGGGTGTAGCCTCGGTGTCACTTCAGGATATGGTTTGTGCTTATGCCGAGATTGCCAATGGCGGAAAGAAAATCTCGCCGTATTATCTCAAATCAATCAAATCAAATAAAGGAGAAACACTCGAACAGTTCGATAATGTACAGCCTGACGAACAGGTTGCTTCTCCGGAGAATTGCCGCATTATGACCCGGATGCTGAAGTCGGTCGTTGACGAAGGAACCGGAAATGCTATTCGTTCGACCTGGGGAATTGATGCCGACTTTGCCGGAAAGACGGGTACAACACAAGATCAGGCCGACGGCTGGTTCATCGGCATGACGCCGAACCTGGTGGCCGGGGCTTGGGTTGGGGGAGAAGACCGTAGTGTTCATTTCCGTACATTGGGTACCGGAGCTGGCGGACATACCGCACTTCCAATTGTTGGTCAGTTTTTCAGTCAGGTGTTGCGACAATCTAAATTTTCCAACCTGAGGTATAGTACGTTTGATCTGCCTTCAGAAGAAAGCCTGGCTTTGATGGACGTACCTCCGTACCGGGAAATGCTTGAAGTGAAGAACCGAGGTTTCCTGCACGAATTATTTGGTAAGAAGGATGACAAAGGCGAAATACACCGTTCGGAACAAAAACAGACAGCACCCGAATCAGAACAGACTACACAGACTGAAGAAAAGGAGAAGAAACCTTTCTGGCAAAAAATGAAGGATATTTTTAAACGTAAAAGCAAATAATGATCAAAAAAATTGAGGTTCTGGTTACTCGGATAACTGAGAAGAATAAGATATATATTCTCAGTTTGTTGGTTGGATTGCTCAGTGGAACAGCCGCATTTATGCTGAAGAATTTTGTACACTATGTATCTCATTTTCTGACGCGTCATTTCAAAATTACAGACGGTAGCTACTTATATCTGGCCTATCCGATGATTGGTATTTTGATTAGTGTTCTGATAATTAAATATTTGATAAAAGACGACATCAGTCACGGGGTTTCGAAGATTTTGTCGGTAATTTCAAGAAAAGGAAGCAGAATCAGACCACACAATATGTTTTCATCGATGATCACCAGCGGCTTCACCATCGCTTTTGGAGGATCAGTGGGAGCTGAATCTCCGATTGTGTATACTGGTTCAGCCATTGGTTCGAATGTGGCTGAATTATTTAAACTGAATCAGAATCAGCTTCGGTTGCTCATAGGTTGCGGTGCAACAGGTGCCATCGCCGGCATTTTCAAAGCGCCGATTGCCGGAATCATGTTTACACTCGAAGTGCTTATGCTCGACCTGACGATGGCATCACTTATTCCGCTATTGATTTCAGGAATAACAGCAGCCACCCTTTCTTATTTTTTTATGGGCGATTCAGTGCTGTTTCATTTCGACCTAAGCCATCAGTTTAATTACAATAACCTGCCTTATTATATTTTGCTTGGCGCTTTCTGCGGATTTATATCGCTTTATTTTACCCGGGTGGGGATGTACGTAGAGAGCAAAATGAAATCCATCTCGAATATCTATGTGAAACTGGTTGTTGGCGGTGCCAGTCTGGGACTTCTCATTTTTGTGTTCCCGTCGCTTTGGGGCGAAGGTTACGAATCGATCAATAAAATTTTTGTTGGAGAAGGAGCTGATTTACTGAATAATTCAATTTTTTTCGACTGGAAATCTGATCCATATATTTTGCTGCTCATTTTGGCTTTTATCCTGATTTTTAAGGTTGTTGCCATGTCTGTTACTACTGCCAGCGGTGGAGTTGGAGGTATCTTCGCCCCAACGCTTTTTATGGGCGCCATTGGCGGATATTTCCTGTCGCTCTCGCTCAACACTTTTTTTGGGTTGGAACTACCACATGCCAATTTTGCATTGGCCGGAATGGGCGCACTCATGACTGGCGTTATGCACGCTCCTCTGCTTGGTATTTTCCTGATTGCTGAGATTACGGGCGGTTACCAGCTGCTTGTTCCGCTGATTATTTCGGCGACTGTTGCTTATGTAATTGCAACCCGGCTCGAACCGCACTCCATTTACACCAAACGTTTGGCTGAAGCCGGAGATCTTGTCACTCACCACAAAGACAGAGCCGCGATGCACTATATGAATGTGCGCGAATTGATTGAAACAGACTTTGAAATTTTGACTCCGGATTTGACTTTGGGTCAAATGACCTATCACATTGCTCGCTCAAAACGAGATTTGTTTCCGGTAGTCGACGAAAATGGCATTATGAAAGGGATGATCAAAATGAACGACATCCGTAATTTGATGTTCGATCAGGATTTGTACGACAAAATAACGGTGAGCGACCTGATGTACATGCCCGAGTTTTTCATTTCACCCAACGACTCGGTTGAACTTGTTGCCGAAAAATTCAGGACCTCGAACCGGTATAACCTGGCAGTGATCGACAACGGAAAATATATCGGGTTTATTTCCCGTGCCCGCGTCTTCTCTGCTTACCGCGATATTATGGAAGATTTATCCTTCGACTAGACTCTTCAATAAAGAAGGCTATTTTGTTATCCTGAAATAGTAGAGGTAAACTACGCTGAAGAGGAGCGTGAATATGGCATTTATCGACGAGAAAGCGTTGCTTCCCAGCCACCAGACGGGCACCAGCATGAGCAAAATTTGCGCAGGCAGGTAAAAATACAAACCACTTCGCTGCATCCTGAAAAGCTTGATGGCGCCAATGAGCGAGACGCAAAAAAGTGCACCAAAGATGGCAAAATAGAACGGCGTGAGTTTTTCTGTCGCGGTGATATTGGTAACTCGGGTAATTTTTTTTGTGACGGACTGAAAGAAAAACGTTGACGCGAAAGCTCCGACGAAACCGATCGCGCTTCCAAGGATGCTAAATATGCAAGCCGACTCATATAATAAGGGTTTCTTTTCCATCTTAATGAATGTTTAATTGTTCAAAAATACCTGATTTTTTGAATAACTTCATTTTAATGGCTTTCTGTTTTTGTTATACCTTTACACCTCAATTTTAACCAATATTTTACCGCAATGGAAAGAGACACCAAAGTATTTGAAATCATTGAAAAAGAACGCCAGAGGCAGTTAAGTGGGATTGAACTGATTGCTTCTGAAAATTTTGTCAGTGAGCAGGTTTTGGAAGCGATGGGGTCGGTTATGACCAATAAATATGCCGAAGGATACCCCGGAAACCGTTATTATGGCGGGTGTCAGTATGTCGATCAGACTGAAGTGCTGGCAATTGAAAGGATTAAAGAGCTTTTCGGTGCTGCTTATGCAAACGTTCAGCCGCACTCTGGCGCACAGGCAAATGCGTCTGTTCTGTCAGTAATCCTGAATCCCGGTGATGCTTTTCTTGGCCTCGACCTTGCCCATGGTGGTCACCTTTCTCACGGTTCTCCGGTAAATTCTTCAGGTATTCTATATCGCCCGATTGCCTATCATGTTAAGGAAGACACCGGTTTGGTTGATTACGACGAAATGGAAGCTTTGGCGCTGGAACATAAGCCGAAGTTGATTATCGGCGGTGCTTCAGCGTATTCGCGTGAATGGGATTATGCCCGTATGCGTGCCATTGCCGACAAAATAGGGGCGATGCTGATGATCGATATGGCGCATCCTGCTGGTTTAATTGCTGCCGGTTTGCTTGATAACCCGGTAAAATATGCACATGTGGTAACTTCAACAACTCATAAAACATTGCGTGGCCCGCGTGGTGGTATTATCCTGATGGGCGAAGACTTCGAAAACCCGTTTGGTTTTAAAACTCCCAAAGGAGTGACGAAAACCATGTCAC
>JAEWME010000352.1 GCA_023393265.1 Bacteroidota bacterium
CCTTTGCCATGCAGGATGCGCAGTTCCCTGAAATCGAGCATGATGGCATCGTCGATAAATGCCTGAATATTTTGCAACGCTTCTTCAGCCCGCTGGCCGCGAACATCAATTTCGGTCTTGAAATTCAGTCGCTTTTCGCTGAGCCCTTTGTTGATGTTGGGCAAAGTCTGGTTATAGCTGCGCTGAATCTTTTTCGCCTCGTTGTTGGTGATCTTCTCCAACTTATCGCGGCTCACCGAGGTGCGGATATGCCCAAAAGCCACCACCGCATTTTTCTCGTTCAGTTCCAAAATCTCGCCCACATTTTGGTTCCCGGTCATCAGCACCTTGTCGCCCGGCTTCCACTCGTCAACTTCCGGAGTTTTCTCCTTTTCCTTCGGCTGTTCGGCTTTTTTGTCGGCGCGTTTCTCATTGCGCCTCGCCTCTTTTTCTTTCAGGCGTTGCATCTTCTGATTGATCAGGTCATCCTGTGCACCGTTTGTTGGCTCCACCGTTTTCTTCTTAAATTCAACCAGTTTGGACCGTATTTCTTTGGTTTTTTCCTTTTCGGCCTGGGCCTCACGAATCTCGCGGATGGTATTCTCGATGCGTTTGTTGGCTTCGCTCAGCAACTGTTCGGCCTCCTGACGGGCTTTTTGCAGGATTTCCTTGCGTTGCTTGTCTAGTTGCGAAAGATCGGTCTCATATTTTTCGGCCATCTCGTCGAGCGTCCGTTCCACCTTGCGTATTTTCAGGCGCTTGGTTTCCCAGTATCGTTTGTCGCGCACAATGTCGCGCAGGTGCTTGTCGAAGTTGATGTGGTCTTTCCCGATTTTTTCGGTTGCGTCCTGCAAAATGCTCTCCGGAAGTCCTATTTTACGGGCAATCTCGAAAGCAAACGAACTGCCAGGCTTGCCAATGTCGAGTACAAAAAGCGGCTCCATCTTGGCCGAATCGTACATCATGGCGGCATTCTCGATGCCCTCGGTTGACGAGGCAAAATGCTTGAGGTTGGTGTAGTGCGTGGTGATCACCCCAAAAACGTTCATCTGGTTCAACTGCGCCAAAATCGATTCGGCGATGGCGCCACCCAGCATCGGTTCGGTTCCCGTCCCAAATTCGTCGATCAGGATCAGCGTCCGCTCGTTCGAATTCCGCACGAAATATTTCATGTTCATCAGGTGCGAACTGTAGGTACTCAGGTCGTTTTCAATCGACTGCTCGTCGCCGATGTCGATGAACAGACGCTCAAAAATGCCGGCCACCGTGTTTTGGTGCACCGGAATAAGCAGTCCACACTGAAGCATATATTGCAGCAAACCAACCGTTTTCAGGCAAACCGACTTACCCCCGGCGTTCGGTCCCGAGATGAGCAAAATATGTTTTTCGGGCGTCAGGCGGATGTCGAGCGGAACGACTTTGCGGTTCTCGCGGCGCAGGGCAGCCATCAGCAACGGATGTGCCGCGCTCTCCCACTCCAGTTGGCATTTGTCTTCGAGGTACGGTTTGATGGCGTTGATGTCGAGCGCATACAAGGCTTTGGCCCGGATGAAGTCGATTTTTCCGAGGAACTCGTAGGCGAGCAGCAAATCGGGCAGGTACGGACGGATGTCGTTCGAGAAAACCGTCAGAATCTTCACAATCTCGCGCAGTTCGGCATATTCCAGTTCGCGGATTTCGTTGTTCAGTTCCACCACCTCGGCCGGTTCGATGTACGAGGTTTTGCCGGTGGCTGACTCGTCGTGTACGATGCCGCTGATGCGCCGTTTGAGCGACGACGAAACCGGAATCACGGAGCGCCCGTCGCGAACAGCTACCGAAGCATCTTCGTCAACCAACCCGTCGTCCTGAGCTTTTTTCAGGATAGATTGCAGCCTTTTCGACACGCTGGATTGCTTGTTCAGTAAATCTTTACGAATTTGAGCCAATTCGGGAGAAGCGTTGTCCTTAATTTTGCCGTATTTGTTCAGGATGGCGTCAATGCGTTCGATCACATACGGATAAATCTGCACACCGGCGAGCAGCCGTTTCAGACACGGCAGTTGGTCTTCCTTCGTTTGTTTCAGGAAACGCACGATGCCCGAAATGGTCTCCAGCGAGCGTTTCAGGTCGAACAGTTCCTGCACTTCGAGGAAACGGCCTTCAATCCTGATTTTGGCCAGCGCCTCGCGAAGGTCGAAATAGTAGCTGGTCGGGAAATTTTCCATCTCCTGAAGGATGGTGACAAACTCGCTCACCATTGACAAATCTTCGCTCACCTGTTCGAAGCGGCTGCTGAAACGGATTTCGTCAACCAGTTCCTGACCAAGCGTGCTGAGGCAACGGCCTTTCAGCAGTTCGCGGATTTTGTCGAAGCCAATTTTTGATTCGAAATTATCGGGGTAAACCAGGTTCATGTACTTCAATGTTGAGGCACAAAAGTACAAAGAAATCTGCATTCAAATGTTGCGGGTTTCAAGTTGCGGGTTGAGGGTTTTGCCGCCAGTCTGCGTACGACTTTTCACCAGTCTGGCTGCGACTTGGAGTCGCGCTCGGACTGAAAGGTGAATTTTGATTTTCAAACCGTGACAGTTCTTCACAGTTTCATTTTCTTCCTCTTTCAACCTTGCTTAGATTTTCGCCAATAAGCAGCAGCATCAACACTTTCGGTAAGTATATTTTTTCAATCAGATGACTGCATTTTCAGTTGTCCCAACGACTGGGACAACTAACTTCCCTCAGATTTGAGTTTGGTTTTTATGCATCCCAATGCTTTCGCGGGTTTGAACTGCCTGCTAAAGTTTCCCGCTTTTGCCCAGCATTGCATTACATATCTGTTTTTGAGCGGATTAAAAATCCGCACCAGCATGAGTTAAGACGTTAGAATATAAGTTTATAATCATCTGATTAGCAAATAAAAATTTTCTTTCTTCATTGCTTTTTTACTAATAAAGAAATTATAAGATATAACAAAAGCGCCAATCGCAGCTAGCCCATTTAAAGGAATATAATTAGTTCCAATAAAAACTTGAAGCGTAACTAAAAAAAACAATACAATCAATGCTATAGTTATACATATTAATACCATGAATATTTTCGACAAATTCTTCACTAATTGATTCTATGAATGATGAAATTTCTAATAATTTTTTCAAAATCAAGCTTCCAAAAACTTTTTTCTGTCTCTCGATAACTTATTGATATACGAATCATTTCGCTACTATTATGAAAAGCATATATAACAACTCTTACAGGATGATTTTCTCCTGCTTGTCTCAAGTATTCTGTTTTCAAATATGGTGCTCCATTAGATGACTCTACCCTGATGGGAGTCCATTCCAATAGTTTACTATCAATTTTACTAAGCATATCAATAATACTCGTCTTATACACTTCATTTATTCTTGAAAGCTCACTCGCAGTAAGGTTCTTTAACTCCAAATTTGTGTAAAAATCACCACTTTTACCTCTATCTAAATCAATCAACACACGACTGTACAAATTAATTGCTTCTTTTTTTAATGCATTCATACCAACTGGTTGAAAGATAATTGCTGATTTTATTTCTCCGATATTAAATACTTTCTCATAGTTCTCTTTTATATCATTTGCCAAAAGAGCAACAACTGAACCATCCTTTCTCAGCTCCAACGATGGAGGTATAAGAATAGAACCAATACCCTTAATATTGAATTTTGTCCAATTAGAATATTCATCACTCACTGGAACATTAGATTGATAACTGCTAACAGCAAGAAAATTCTTCAAAGAATGAATTTCAGTTGAATTGCTTTTGGAATCCTTCTGCTCTGAATTATTGAAATAATCTAACGCTTTTTTGATGTTGTTATCATCGATGCTGTCTTGCCGACTATTTCTCCCGCGAAATCCCAAAAGCATATAAACAATTATGAAGGGAAAAATCAGACTACTAATTTTTAACTTTTTCATTGCCTTATCTATTAATCGGAATCATGTTCAATTCGAAGATACTAGTAAAAACGTTTCGATATCATAGTAAGCGACTCAATTGCTGAAGATAAGGTAGGAAGAACTACTTTTCAACTGAGGTCGGTTTATCTTTTAATTCACCCATCGTTTCACCAGTAATAGTAAAGTGAATTTTCTTCGTCCATTTATCCAGTATCATTTGGTTATCCAGCTTCAGATATCTGTTATTAACTGCAAGAACCAATGCTAAAAAAATAATTGAGAAAGAAATCAATACAGATGAAATAATAGTTCTTTTAGAGTCGTT
>JAEWME010000401.1 GCA_023393265.1 Bacteroidota bacterium
CTTCTGCCCTTTTCTGCGTTACAATTCTGGTTGGAATATCGACATGAGCGGTGTCCATCACCTGGTAAAGGAAATTAATCCCCTGCGGCATGCTGGTGGCCAAACTGGTGACATGATCGCCGGAAGAATCCTTTACGAACTTATGCGGAAGGTGATATTTATCGAGCGAATCGCTGAACATTTGATTCTGCGGTAGAAGTTTAAATTCGTCCTTTCCACCGCAATAGGTAAAAACAGCCATCGCAGGATTTCCTTTCCACGAACGGATCATATTGATCGGATTGTTCGCCTCCCACTTCGCCATCACGTCCATATTCATGGTTCCGTCGGCAGCAACTGGAAACTGAATAGGTGGATCAGCCTCCAAATCAGGCGAAAAAGCGCCAGCCATCGAATACGCCAACTGCGTCACGTTTCCTGAATAATCGAAAGCATAAGGCGGAGTTGAGCCGTGTTCGGCCAGCAACAGGGGAAGCAACTCATCGAAATACGTGGTATTCAGCGGACCGCTCAGCGAAGCCACCCCGATGTAGTCGGCAGGGTGTTTCAAGGCAATTTTCGTGGCACCGTAACCGCCCATCGAATGACCCATGATGCTCCATTTTTCGCGGTACGGGTAGGTTTTGTAATTCGCCCGAATCTCAGCCGGCAAATCAGTCGAGATGTAATCTTCATAGTTGCCGTAAAGTTCCGAATTGGTGTAGAAACTGCCTTTGTAGGGTGGGCACGAACCATCTGGAATCACAAAAATGACCTTAAAAAGCTTCTCGAAAAGCAGTTTGCCCAGGAAGTTATTCAGGTACGGCTCCATCGTATTGACCATCTCGGCAGCGGTAACCGATGCGCCGTGCAGGAAAACAATCACCGGATATTTGGTGGCAGTGTCCGCCGCATTGTAGCCCTCCGGAAGCCCGACAAAATACGTTTTGTCCTGCTGAAGCGCGTGACTGTAAAAAGACTTCTGCTGAAACCATTTGGCAAAAGCATCGCTTCCGCAGAAAACGAAGAAAACAAAAAGTATGATGGCGGCTTTTTTCATTCCTGAAATTTCTTTTGTGCTTATCGCGTTACTTTTAGAAACTGTTTAAATTTTATTTTGATGTTCCGTTAAGAACAAAATTTGGGTAGAAAAGAACTACACCTGACGATGTTTTGTCCCGTACGGGACAAAATGGAAGGGTAAAAAGGATGTTTTTCTACCGATATATTTTCCCTCCGGGAAATTTTAAACAGTTTTTTACCTTTCTACTTTTTCCTTTTGCCTTGTTGCTAGATTTTCCAGTTCTTATCCAGCGGCACAATGCCTATTCCTGACTGGTCATTCAAGGTCACTTTGCCGTTCACGATTTTCACGCCCGAATACGGATCGTTCGAGATCAGCAAATTGCCGTCGAGATCTGCCCAGTCGCATTTGGGCGCCAGTTGAGCAGCCGCCGACACCGCGCACGAAGTCTCGGTCATGCAGCCAATCATCACTTTCATGTCCAAAGCGCGGGCGAGTGTCAGCATTTGGTGCGCTTCACGCATTCCGGTGCATTTCATCAGTTTGATGTTGATTCCGGAATAAACGCCATGCGCTTTATGCACGTCGGCCAGGCGTTGCACGCGTTCGTCGCCGATGATCGGCAGCGGACTTTTTTCGGTTAGCCAGGCCAAATCGTCGATGGCCGTTTTCGACATCGGTTGCTCGACAAAAACCACTCCTTTTTCCTTCAGCCAGAAAATCATGTCGAGCGCCTGCTGCCGGTCGGTCCAACCCTGATTGACATCCACGCATATCGGCACGTTGGTCGCTGAACGAATTGTTTCAATCATTTCGCGGTCGGTTTGCTGACCGAGTTTCACTTTCATGATTTTATAGGGCGAAGCTTCTGCCACTTTTTGCCGCACCACGTCAGGCGTGTCGATGCCGATGGTAAACGACGTATTGGGCGTATCCGCCGGATCGAAACCCCAGATTTTGTACCACGGTTGTCCCATAATTTTGCCCAGCAAATCGTGCAGTGCAATGTCGATCGACGCCTTGGCAGCGCAGTTTCCAGGCGCCAGCTCGTCCACATATTTCAGGATTTTTTCGGTCTGAAAGGGGTCGTTGAATTGCGCCAGATTCAGCAACTGGTAAAATTTGGTGGCCGATTCAACACTTTCGCCCAGATAGGGCGGCATCGACGCTTCGCCATAACCAACAAACCCGTCGAATTCAATTCTGGTCAGTATGTCGGGTGTACTTTTTCGCGAACTGTTGGCCAGTGTAAACACGTGTTTAAGTTGCAATTCGTGCGGGACAAAACTAAATTGCAAGCCTTTTCTCGACCGGGATTTTCCCGATTTCTCCGAGCTAGCAAAAACAGCTTCCACGCCGGCCATTCCGGCCACGCCAAGCAAGGCGGTATTTCGAATAAAGTTTCTCCTGTTGGTCATTTTTACTGATTTTTTCCGGCAACATACCAGGGATGATCTTTGATCAGCGTGATACCCGCCGTGTTCAACGAGTTTACGATGCGGCTGCTGGCGACCAACTGCCTCTTTTCAGTTAAAATATAGTCTGGATTTTTGGGATCGATGCTGTTGATGCGCACCAATCCGGAGGCATGGATATAATAGGTATTGCCGATGTAGATGCCGACATGCGCAATTTTTTGCTTGCTCGGGCCAAAGAAAAGCAGGTCGCCCGGCTGAAGTTCCTCAATTTTGGTGAAGTCGGGATGCTCGCCATTTCGGGCCTGCTGGTACGCATCGCGCTCCAGGATGATTCCCTGCGAGAAATAGGCATTTTTGGTGAAACCGGAACAATCGACGCCTTTCGAGGAAGTTCCGCCCCACAAATAAGGCGAACCCAGCATTTCTTTCGCCACAGCAATCACCTTTTTGGTGTCCGGGTTTTGGCTGGTCCATTCGCCAAAAGAAACGCAATCCGACTTTTTCACATAGCCAATCCGCCCATCCGGAATCCTGATTTTCAGGAACCCGCGCTGATCTCCTTCCGAAACAAACAGATCACCCAAAACGAGGTCAGAAATCACCGGCGCTTTTTTGTCAGGAGCCGAAAGTGCATCCCCGGAAATCTGTCCGTAGAAAAAACGCGGCGACGCTTTCCAGTGGTTCATTTCGCTTTCGGTAAAACAGGTCAGTCCAAAACTGTCGATCCAGCCGGAGTACTGCTCAGGCGTTTCCACCTTGATCCAGCCCTCGGTGGTTTCCAGCACCCGAAGCGGCGTGCCCATCAAAACCTGGGTCACCAGTTCCGACGAATGCTCGGCCTTAGCCCTGACATTTGACACCGACAAAGTAGCCAGCGCCCAGTTTTTTTCATCTGCGCCGGAACCCGAAACCGTTGGATTCAGTGCACTGGCAGAAAGAAAAACCACCAGATTTAAAAACAACAAAATAATCCTGCAACACTTATTCATTTCCTATTCAATTAAGTTCTTAACGTGCTCATTTCGGTGCAACCACCCCAAACCCCTGAAGGGGCTTTTGCTGTGCACCACACAATCGACCAGTGATAAACAAAGTCCCCTTTAGGGGATTTAGGGGTCGACAAAAACGAAACACTGCACTATTTATTTCCTATTCAATTAATATTCAATCATTTATACAACAAATATTTCGCCCGAAGTTTTTTGAATTCCGACAAACCCGGTTCCCACGAGTCGCGGATTTCCTGTTCCGATTTTCCGGCGATGATTTGCTGTTTCAGCAATGTCGTTCCTGCCAGACGGTCGAAATCGCCGATCTGGGCGCTTTGCTTTTTATCGAAAAACTTCTCTTTGTGCGGATAGGCGCGGTAAAGTTCGATCAGCCATTTCAGGTTGATTTTTCCGGTTTGTCGCATTTCCGAAGTGTCAAAATTCCGAAGGTCGATTCCGTAGCAGGTCTGGTTCTGAAAAAGCGGAGTTTCGCTCATCCCCGGAATGCTAACCGGTTTGAATGAAAACGCGTACTTTCCTTTCAGGTCGGGGTTTCCAAGCACCGTAAACGGAAAATA
>JAEWME010000009.1 GCA_023393265.1 Bacteroidota bacterium
CGCCTGTTTTAGAATCCTGGACACAGGACGCGGCCAGGTTTTTATCGCTTTCGTCTTTCGAAATAACCTTATCATACCAATAGTCGCCCTGGTTATTCATAAACATTCGCTGCACATAATAATTAGGAGTTGGACAAACACTTACGTTGTCAAAGAAAATCATATCTGTTTTCCATTGCGTAAAGTTTCGTTTAGCCAAAAGTGGCGCATAAGAGGCCATTCGTACCACATCGCCGTTTCGTTCAATTCCTGTCAGATATGCAGCTTCTGAAATGGCATTGCGCAATTTGTTTCCCCACGAGGCATATTCGCCCAAATAAACCGATGGAGCATTCCTCTGGTATGAATCATAGCGGTACTGATTGGAAATAAACCAGTCAGGATCGGTATAATAATGCTCATCAACCACCGGAACTTTTTCGTCACATGCCAGTTTCCACCCTTTGTCAAAGTCATCGCCGCTATGAAATGGCCCGACAGTTCCAACGACAGTAATCTCAGGATGTTTCTGTTTCACTGCATCGAAGATCATTTTAAAGCGTTCCTCAAATTCAGGGGTAATTTTATCTTCGTTTCCAATACCGATATATTCCAAATTAAACGGTTCGGGGTGACCAGCAGCAGCACGTTTTGAGCCCCATACAGATGTCGCTGGTCCGTTGGCCCATTCAATCAAATCCAGTACTTCCTGAATATAATCCTGCATTTCCTCTTCCGGAACTGCTTTCTGACCAGTTCCGCCAATCCGCCATGTCCCACCCGAATTCTGGCAGCTTACGGCAGCCGGCAAAACCGGAAGTGACTTAGCACCAATATCTTCGCAAAACTGGAAATATTCGAAATAGCCTAAACCGGCTGTCTGGTGATAACCCCAAATATTCCGTTGTTCCTTTCGTTGCTCAACTGGACCAATCGTATTTTTCCAGCGGTACATATTTCCAAGTCCGTCGCCATGAACCAGACACCCTCCGGGGAAGCGAATGAACCGGGGCTTCATATCTGCCAATGTTTGAGCCAAGTCGGCCCGGAGCCCGTTTTGCCTTTTCCTGAAAGTATTTTCAGGAAAGAGTGAAACCATGTCGACAGCAAATTTGCCTTCGGTGGTGGCCAAAACTACCAAATATGCCGAATCGCAATCAAGCGCCGCACCCAATGTCGCTGTATATTTTTTCCATTCATTCGAATTGGTGGTAACCGATGCAGAAGCAAGCTTTTCGCCTTTAGGACTTTGCAAACTAACAGAAAGGTTAACTGAGGTACCGGAAAGTTGCCTGGCAAAAACTGAAAAATTGTAATTTTCCCCTTTCCTGACAACTATTCCATCAAATCCGCTATTCCTGAGACCGACGCCTGATTCACCTGCAAATTTGGCTTCATGACCAACATGCTCTACATCGATGACCATATAATGCGGATTATTTGGGTGAACCGGCGCTGAGGTTTCGACGCTGATTCGTCCATAAGAAAAACCCAGAGAAATATATTGCCAGAATGAATAGGGATTCCAACTTCCTTGTTCAGTCGGATTGTATTCGAACGAACGGTTTTGCACCATCTCTGCATACAAACCTCCATCGGCTGAATAGTTGATGTCTTCAAAAAACAAACCGAATAAATCCGGGCTGATTTTTTTTCCCTTGGTTTTTGCAAAAGAGAAGTTGGGAGAAACCACCCAACATAAAATAATCAGGACAAATGCATAAAATTTATATCTTACCATAAGCTTTCTATTAATTGTTATTATTTTAACACCAATGACTATCTGATTTCAATATCCGAACTTCACAACCAATCAAAACTTCAACATAAATTCAGGTAGGCGCTAACATACATTGACAAGGAATTTAAACAACAGACCTGTTAGACTTATTTTTCGTCTGTAATCACATCAAAATCAGCATAGCCAGCAACATCGTCGCCCGATGTATTTTTAATTGCCCTTAACTTTAGGAATCTGGCATTGACTGGCGCAAAATCCGTTAGCTGCCTAACCGGATTATTTTTGATATTGGAAAATTCGCCTTCATCAACAAGTTTCCATGTATTGTTATCGACCGATACGAAAAATTTGTAATTCGTAATAATACCAGAACTCCAGCGGTTTTGATCTGGCAAATATTTGAAGCCACGAAGATTCTGTATACTTCCCATATCTATCACCAAATCAACCGGCATTTTTTTATCCCTTTGATACCAGACTGTGGACGGATCGCCATCGAGAATTGCATTTGATGTTTCATCACTAATCCCCACAATCTCCCAGTCTTTTTTTGAAATATCGAAAATCTCTTTGCCAACAGGGCTGCTTTTTGCAGAAGCAGGATCATAAGCAATTGCTTTTACTTCTACTTTTCCATCAGCTATGAATGATCCGGTATATTCACGAGATTGTGTCGATGGTTCAGTACCATCAAGCGTGTAATAAAAAACTGGACCAATGTCACTGGTCGTTATCGAAACCTCGCCGTTTTGATTTCTGGTTATTGTTGGTGCGTTCAGAAATACCGGTGCATTATAAAGGCCAATATTGGAAATAACAGGGCTGGCTTTCGAATCGGTAATATTAAACCGAACGCTACTGGTTTCCACGCTTGGGAAGCGAAGAATACGCTTATAACCAATTGTTGTTCCTTTTGCAATTTCTTTCCAATCTCCATCAACATAAGCTTCAACAGAAAAAGCCTTTACCCGCTGTCCCAAACGGATGTATTCCTGCGCCATAAAACGGTTGATTATTGTTGGTTTGCCCAACTCGACAGTTAAAGAAGCAGTAAATACACTGTCATCAGTAGCCCAATAGGTATCTTTATTTGCATCAATTGCATTGGTTGCTCCAAATTGTTTTGCATTTCCACGCACATCCGATGCTTCCACTTTCGAATTCTCAGCAAGATTTACTGCAAACGCTTCTTTCACTGCCTGGCCAAATTCAATGGCCATTTTTTCGTCGGTTGGGTGGATCAACCCATTTGGCATAATTGGAAAATTAAGCAGCAATGAGCCATTGTGACCGATGGAGTTGTAGTATGTTTCCATCAGCCTGGGCACCGTTTTCACTTTGGTGTCTTCACTGGGGTGGTAAAACCATTCGGGCCTGATAGAAGTATTCACTTCAGCAGGAACCCAGGCATTGCCATCTTCAACGCCATGATGCAACATATTCCAGGGCACATCGCCGGTAGCATTCAACAAACTCCAATTGGTTTCGCCAACATAACCTTCTTCAGTACCAACCCATCGCAAATCACCACGATCACCTCCATCGTTCCAAATCACAATATTGGGTTGCAGTTCACGAATCATTTGGTAAGTTTTCAACCAGTCATAATAAGTCGTGCGGTCGATTTTTCGGGTTTCATTGGCACCGCCATAATAACCGTCGCCACCATTTGCGCCATCAAACCATATTTCAAATATTTCGCCGTAGTTGGTAAGAACTTCTTTAATTTGATTTCTGAAAGTTTCAATGTACGCAGGGTTCCCGTAATCAGGATTATTGCGATCCCATGGTGAAACATAGATACCGAGTTTTAGCCCGTATTCTTTGCATGCGTCAGACAATTCCTTAAGCACATCTCCTTTGCCGTTTTTCCAGGGTGCATTTTTTACCGAATATTCTGTAGTTTCAGTAGGCCACATGCAAAAGCCACAATGATGTTTGGCTGTAAAAATAATCCCTTTCATACCAGCTTCCTTGCAAATGCGCGCCCATTGGCGACAATCCAACGAATCGGGATTAAACAGGTTCACATCCTCATTTCCAAAGCCCCATGATTGGTCGGTATAGGTGTTCAATGAAAAATGGATAAAGGCATAGTACTCCATTTCCTGCCAATGCAACTGATTTTCTGACGGCAACGGACCGTAAGCTTCGGGTGTTTTGGTTTGTTTGCAACCTAGGTTTAAGAAACTTATGAGCGCAAATATTACAGCAAATAGCAATTTGTTCATCGTATCCTTCTTATTTAATCATAGATTTAATTGTGATCTCAGAATCAGGCAAACCGGAAGAACTTACCACCAGCTTAATATCTCCCTCCTTATGAGTGCTTTTTACAACCACCAAAGCACGCCCCTTAAAAGCTTTGCGCGAACTACCTATATATGAATCGAGATCTTTCAGGTCCGCATTATCAACTCCAATAATAGTGCCTTCACCTTCTATTTTAAAATTGAGACGGTTGCTTGCATTAGGTTGAACAGTTCCTTCATTGTCGGTAATTTCAATGGTCACAAACGATAAGTCCTGCCCGTTAGCTTTGATTTCCTTTCGGTCGGCAATCAGTTTTATTGATACCGCTTCGCCAGCTGTTCTCAAATTGGTGGTTTCCACTTCCTGATCATTTTCAACACCAACTGCTTTTAGTTGACCTTGAGAATAGGGTACAGAAAAAGTGGCTTTAAACTGCTGTTCAATGGTAGTTTCCTTTTCACCAATAAGCGCATCGTTCAGGTAAAGTCTCACTTTTGGATACTTTGAATAAACTTCAACCTGAATATTTCTGCCTTCAAATCCTGGCCAGGTCCAGCTTTCCCAGGTTGGCCAAACCGACCACCAGGTTCCTTTAATTTCTTTCAATTCGGGCTCTGGCTCACGAACAGCCATGTACAATTTTTCATTGTCGTTATACAACATGCTGCGATAGTGCGATATTGGTTTTCTCCAACCAATCAGGTCAACATCGCCACAGTAGGCACCGTGCCAGGGGTAAAACTCATGTTCCCAGTGTTCGCCGGGCGTTTCTCCGGTATAATACCAGCGGCCAATACCCGATTCGCCTAAATAATCGATTGCTGTCCAAACGAAATCACCAATAACACTGTTGTTTTCGGTTACCAACTTCCAGTTTTCAAAAGCATCTTTAGGGTAAGATTCGGTTTGCACAATTACGCGCGCTGGCACCCTTACATGATCTTCGGGCGCGCTAAACAAGTGATAATTGTACCCTGCAACACCATGTTCGGCAAACAACGGGTCGAAATGATCCCAATCGCGCCCCCAGGCTACCACCGCTGATGTAATTGGACGGGTAGCATCATTCTTTTTTATTTGAGTAGCCAGCATTTTCGCAGTTTCCACTGCTTCGGGCTGGTCTCGTTCCACAATTTCGTTGCCAATGCTCCACATGATTATGGACGGATGATTACGGTCGCGCAGAATCATTGCATCAATATCGCGTTGCCACCATTCGTCGAAAAACCGGGCATAATCGTAGGTGTTTTTACTGGTGTGCCAGCAATCGAACGATTCATCCATAACCAATAAACCTAGTCGGTCACAAGCATCGAGAAAAGCTTCAGACGGTGGATTGTGAGAGGTACGCACTGCATTAAAACCAGCCGCCTTCAACAATTCAATTTTGCGCTCCTCTGCCCTATCGTAAGCCGCAGATCCAAGGCAACCATTATCGTGGTGCACACAGCCTCCGTTAATAATTATTGTTTTTCCATTCAACTGGAAACCATTTTCGGCAGTGAACTTGATAGATCGAATTCCAAAGTTGGTGATGATTTCATCAATTATTGAATTGTCTTCAATTACCTGAATTTTTGCCTGGTATAAATTGGGCGATTCTAAATTCCACAATAAAGGATTGGCAACATTTATGCTTTGGAAAACTTCTTCTTCGCCTTGCGCCAGTAGTTCTATTTCCGATTCGCCTTCGCCGGCTTTTTTTGAATTTTTATCCAGCAACTGAATCTTAACCTTTGTTTTCCGGGTATTTTCTGTTTCGTTTTTTACCAACGTTTTGACTTGAACAGTGGCCATTTCGGAAGATACCTCCGGAGTGGTAACAGCAGTTCCCCATTGTGCAATGTGAACCCGATTGTTTGCCATTAACCACACGTGGCGATAGATCCCTGAGCCACTGTACCAGCGACTGTTCATTTGCTGTGAATTATCCACTCTGACGGCAATGACGTTTTCTTTGTCAAAAACAAGATATGGCGTAAGGTCGTAACTGAAAGATGTGTAACCGTAAGGGTGCACTCCAAGCGATTTCCCGTTGATAAAGACCTCAGAGTTCATATAAACTCCTTCAAAATAAACGGACACATTTTTGTCCTTCCAATCTTTAGAACTATTGAATGTTTTTCGATACCAGCCAATTCCTGCAGGAAAATAACCGCCTGCACCACGAGTTGGATTGTCAACATCGATTTTTCCTTCAATACTCCAGTCGTGCGGTAAATCGAGGCTTCGCCAATCGCCATCATTAAAATCGGTTGAACCGGCAGCAATGGTGTCACCCAAAAAAAACTTCCAGTCATAATCAAATGATTGTTTTTGATTTATAAAGTCTGTTCTTGGAGAGCAAGCAATAAATGCTATGGAAATTAAAACCATTGCTATTTTCGAATGCACATAATGTTTCATTGGCTCTGTTTATTTTGCTGGAATCGTTTTTAGTGTTATTTTATTTCAATAAACTCAGGTTCATAAGGCGCTACTGTAATGTTGCCCTGATATTCTTTATCGAAAAGAATGCTCTTCGATTTTCCATTCATTTTAATCTCTTTGGACTCACCGCCTACGTTGAGATATAGAAAGTGCTTTTCATCAATTTGGCGAGCCATTACTCCGGAAGGAACATCGGGTCCTTTTTTGATGCCGAGTTCGTTGATCAAATCATCGACAATACCGCCAAGCACGTTACCATCGGCAGGCAACCCCACATAAATGGCTTTTCCTTTTCCGAATTTGTTGACGGTCATTATTGGATAATCTTCGTCCAAACTGGTTAGCGTTCCTATTACTTCAGTTCCTTTGGGTTGAATAATGTCGAATCTTGCCGATTCGGTATCAATGGATTTTCCTTTGTAGGTGAATTCCAGTCTTTTGTCTTTGTAGCCTTTCCGTGAAATCTCGTTCATGGATTCAGTTTCTTCAAAGCTTGCAACGCGAATGCCGAACACATCGCTCAGCATTCCCGGAAGTGTTGTTCTGAATACCTGTCCTGTAGTATCAACCATAGCCGAATTTTCAGTCATGATCACCGTGCCGCCATTCTTTACATAGCCGCGTATTTTTTGAGCCGAAAGCTCGTCCATTACCGTAAGGCAGGGTACAAGCAAAAGCTTGTAATCGAGCTTACTTTGTGTAATTTCTAACATTTTGCAATCCATGTTGCGCCAGTAGAATAGGTCCCAGCAGGCTTGTATCTGGTTTTCGTGCTGAACAGGGAAAGCCACGCTGACTATTTGGCTTGGGAACGAAAAAGCCAAACCAACTTCGGCCTTTGGCTGATAAGGAAAGTATTTTTCAATCTTTTTAAATTCGGTAGCAATTTGTTTGTATTCATCGTATTTGCGATTAGGAACGCCGTCCCAATCGAGCATTCCTTCCAGATACTGTTCTTCGCCGCCCCACATGCTTTGCCACGTCCAGCCACAAACCATTTGGTTGCCGTAAAACAAAGTAGCATAGGCATCTTTTCGTATTGAATTGGGCACCGAAGTCATGGTATTGAACTCGCTGCACCAAAAAGGGTTGTTGCTTTCGAACTGTATCCGCTGTATTCCGAATGCAGCATTCATTACTCCCCAATTGGTGGTTAACGATGGGCCGGGATAGAAACCGCAACCCTGGCGGGTCATTTTACCAGAATAGGCAATTTTTGAATAGTCGAAATATTTCATCCAACTGTAATACCAGGCATTCGTGTTGGTAAGGACATTAGGTGCGTTGGTATTCAATACATCGAGTACTTTGAACAAGATTCCATTGACTTCATCGGAAATAAAGCGACGAAAATCAAGAATTTTCTCGGGTGCTCCATTTTTCTGACCTACTGATGGCAAACCAACTTCGCTGAAGTTGTTCAATCGGCGCGACCACCGTTGGGTAGCCCAGGCGCTATTCAAGTTATCGAGATTGCCGTAACGGTTTTTCAACCAAACAATAAAACGCTGACGAACGGTTTCGGAATATGAAATGGGGCCATCGCCCGATTCGTTGTCGATACCAAAAGCCAACAATGCCGGATGTTTGGCATAGTGTTTCGAGATTACATCGGTATATAGCAGGGCATATTTCTGATAATTAGGGTCGCCAACATCGTCCATATAACGATGGTTTGGATATTGAGTATCTCCGTTTGCATCAACTACAGCGATCGAAGGAAATTTTTGATGCAGCCAGATGGGAGCCGGGCGAATGGCAATATCAAGAATGACCTTGATTCCCGCCTTATTCAACTCATCCATTACGACATCGAACCAGTCAAAGTCGAATTGCCCTTCAGCGGGTTCATAGCTGTCCCAGGCCAGGTGCCCCAAACGAACCACGTTCATTCCGGCATCTTTCATCAATTGAATGTCAGCTTTTATCTTTTCGATGTTCTTATTGTCGTGCGGATGATAGTTGGTACCTACATACAAAACCTGCGCGTTCGACAACGACAAGATGACAAAAACGAACAACCATGCCACCAGAATTCTTTTCATTTTATTTTTTTGAATTAATGTACAATCATAGTCTTCTTATACTGAGATGTTTGCTAAAACAGAACAATAGCCATTTTCAAAATGAGATACATCAACTCAGTGACGATAATTGAAGCGTTGGGTAATCTCCATCTTTCACCTCAGTTCCGTTAAGATTAATGGTTATATTACGTGATGAATTCATATCACGATTGACCAGCATAATGGTAATCGAGTCGGCAGATTCGGTAACTGTCATATAAGCCAAAACTATATTTTCGTTGGATGAAACGCTTGAAACACTGTTTGCCTTCGCATATCGACTGAAAAGATGCACTGTCTCCCACATGCCATCAAACCAATTCCAGGGTGAAAAATATTCCACTCCGTTGTTGGCAAAAGTTTCCAAATGCGAAATATAATCAACCACATCGAGTACTCTCATGTCCGAGTCTTTTTCTTCATCGGCGCAACGCTTTATAAAGTACTCCAGCCAACAATAGTATTTACCATTTATTTTGATGCTTTCGTTTCCCCATTTATACCATTGCCATCCGCTGGTTGTAACCGGACCGCATATTTTTATTTCAGGAAACAAAGCACGGGCTTTTTTCACAACCTCGATATACCGATCCATAAACTCAGATGCAGGAAGAAGACCATCCGACATAACGTCGTCGTGCGTGCCATTCCAAACATCTGGCTCGTTATCCATATTCCAGTAAAGAAATTGATTCATGTTTAACCCAATACCTTTGGAACCAAACCAATGGTTAAAAATTTCAACCGTTGAATCTGCAGGCCACTCTTCAGTATAAAGATCAATATCTCCTTCGACCAATGCCTTGCCATCAGGCTTCGCTTCATTTGGTAATCTGCCACCGGCCAGGTTTTGTCCTACCCCTTGCCACCATTGTGAATTATTATAGGCCCAATCATTAAATTTATTTTTTGTATTTGAAGCAACTCTCCCCAACAATTGGAAAGCCCACATTACCTGCGTGTCAGTATTTTCTTTTGCAATTTTCAACGATTTTGCATCCCAGTCGTTAGCGTAAACATTATTATACCAACCAGGATGACTCGATATTTTCTTACGCCAATTATATTTCGTTGCATTATTGCCTTGGTTTACGCGCGAAATTCGCAATCCTGCATCTTTATAAAATTGTGCAGATTTGTCAAAACTATTATTACACCCATAAATATAAGGAGAAACTACTTGTTTATTTTGATCAGTATTTGCTGTAATAACGACCTGCTGGGCTCTTGCAATTGAGATACAGAACACAAATACGAAAACATATTTAATGTCTTTTATA
>JAEWME010000056.1 GCA_023393265.1 Bacteroidota bacterium
TTTCAGGATGTCTCGACAAATATTCGAGAAGCTTGCTGCTAACAACTTTTCCCTGTTCCAGAAGACGAATCTCTTCAGGAACAAATTTCCGGATAACAGGTAAAAGCAGTGGATAGTGTGTGCAACCAAGAATAATCGAGTCGATATCCGGATCAGCACCGAGCAAATTTTGAATGTTTTTGGAAACAAAATAGTCAGTCCCGGGTGAATCAAGTTCGTTATTTTCTACCAACGGAACCCAAATCGGGCAAGCTTCCTGTGTCGTTTTTTTCACCTTGCCACTGGCCCACTTTTCGAGTTCAATGGGATAAGAATTCGAAAGTACCGTTCCAACTGTTCCCAAAATACCAACGTGTCCATTTCGGGTAATATCGCCAATCGACTCAACCGCAGGACGAATGACACCAAGTACACGGCGCGACGGATCGATCTGCGGAAGGTCGTTTTGCTGGATATTTCGAAGGGCTTTGGCTGAAGCAGTATTGCAGGCCAGAATTACCAAATGACAGCCCATATCAAACAATTTCATGACAGCCTGCAGCGTGTATTCGTAAACTACCTCAAACGAGCGGGAACCATAAGGAGCGCGGGCATTATCGCCAAGATAGATGAAATCATAATCCGGCAGGTCGTTCATAAAATCTTTCAGGATGGTTAATCCCCCGTAGCCCGAATCAAAAACCCCAATTGGCTGATATTGCGCTTCCATGATGTGGCAATTTTTAGACAAAAATAAAAAAGCCATCTGTGAGAAGATGGCTTTCGAAATATTTTATTTCAGTTTTCTACTGAATTCCAAGTTTTGCTTTTACGAGCGGCAACAAATCGAGGCTTTCTTTCGAGTTATAAAGAACAACTCTTGAGCTCATGTCAAAAACATAAATCAAACCTTTTTCTGCTCCCACGTCTTTAACTGCCTTGTCGGCTTTGTCAAAAACTGGTTTAAGAAGTTCTGATTGTTTGGTTTGAAGTTGCTGCTGTGCACTTTGCTGGTATGTCTGGATACGTTCGTTCATCGCATTTAAATCGTCCTCTTTCATTTTACGAACAGTTTCAGATAATGAATCTCTTTTGGTAGCATATTCCATGTATTTACCCTGAAATTCTTTCTGCATGGTACCCAAGGCATCTTCGAGTTCCTTTTGAAATGCGTTGAACTGTTTTTCAGCGGCAACTCTTTCAGGCATCACCTGGATTAAGGCCTGTAAATCGATGTGTCCGAATTTCGGAGCCTGAGCTTTTACAAAGCCTGCTGAAAACAACAGTATCCCTAGTACACAAATTTTGAAAACACTTTTCATACTTTCTTGATTTAATTTTTTTTGGACAAATTTATAACATTAATTTTTATAACCAAGTTTCGTCAAAACCTGATCAGAGAGGTCAAATTTGGGGTTGGTATAAATGAGTGTTACGCCATTAGCTTTATCAAAAATAACAGCATAACTACCTTCGTTTGATATCTCCTGAATGGCATTGAAAACGTCATCCTGAATAGGTTTAATTAAACCCTGACGCTTTTTAAAGAGGTCTCCGTCGCGGCCAAAATATTTCCGCTGAAGATCTTTGTATTCTTTCTCTTTCGAGATAATTACGTCCTCGCGTTTACGTTTCATTTCGTCCGACAGCAAAACACTTTCCGACTGAAAATCTTTGTACATCTGATCCAGTTCCGCATGCATCGATTCCAGTTCTTTTTGATATTGCGCCGACAACTGGTCTAATTGTTCCTGTGCTGCTTTGTACGAAGGTATATTCTGTAAAATATATTCTGTATCGACATAGCCAAATTTCTGAGCAAAGGTTGTGGCTGTTGCCAGCAACATGATTCCTGCGATTGCAACTAGTTTCCTCATGGTTTTAAATTTTTAAATTTATTATTTGGAGGTTTAAGCAAAATCCAGACCAATTTATACGATTAGAACTGCTGACCAATTACAAAATGGAACTGGCTACCGGCAGCATCCGACTGACCCGATACCGGATCAAATCCATAACCCCAGTCAATACCCATCAAACCGAACATTGGCAGGAAGATTCGAACACCCACACCCGCAGAACGGTGAAGCTTAAACGGATTGTAGTCTTCGAAATTATTCCAGGCATTACCAGCATCAAGGAAGCTGAGCAAATAGATTGTCGACGATGGTTTCAGGATAACCGGGTAACGAAGTTCCATCGAAAGTTTATTATAAAGGTTCGATCCGGTACTCGGGCTCAAACTGTAGTCTTTATAACCGCGCAGTGATACAACGTCGCTACCATAAAGGTTGTATCCCGACATACCGGAACCACCCAAACGGAAACCTTCAAACGGAGAGCGACGATATTTATCGTAGTATCCCAAAAATCCGTATTCGAATTTAGTGTGCAAAACAAGGTTTTTGTTTTTGGTGAGCGGAGCAAACCAGTCGCCCTTAAACATCCACTTGTGATATTCAATCCACTTATATCGTTCTTCATTGGTCAGCGTTGGGTCGCTATAATCAACTCCATTCAGTAATGAATACGGTGGTGTAAACTGCAACGAAAGTGTGAAGCTCGATCCGCTTCTGGTATAAAGCGGACTGTCCATCGAGTTTCGGCCAAAGGCAGTTTTGAAGCTAAAGTTATTGAAGCCTCCATCGCCAGTTCCGGTTCCATCACTCAG
>JAEWME010000075.1 GCA_023393265.1 Bacteroidota bacterium
ACTTTGCACGGCCCAGTTGACTTCGCACAAATTGAGCAATTGAAAACAGATGGAATACAGGTGAATGACTTTCCGCTCCTGATCTTTTCCGGGCGAAACAATCCGGGTATTCAACCACGGAATGTGTGCAATCAGCTCCTTTTCGTTGTTCGATTCCAGTACTTCGGCAAAACAATGGAGTAAAAATTCGAGGTCGGCATAAGGTTTTCCTATTTTCTGAATATTCTCAGTGAGTACCGGGTGCATAGTTAAATTTTTTGTTTATAAACACCACTTGGCAAAAGATTGTTGAGCGGAGAGACAAAAACGGTCCACAGAAAACGAAAAAAGCTGCCAGGAAAGAATCCCGACAGCTTTAAAACTTATTCCAAGATATTGAACTACTTACTTAAGAGATGCCAAAGCTGCATCATAATCAGGTTCATCAACAATTTCAGGAACCTGCTGAGTGTAAATCACTTTTTGGTTTTCGTCGAGAACAACCACTGCTCTCGAAAGTAATGCAGCCAAAGGACCAGTAACAATTTCCACCTGGTAATCTTTACCAAATTTACCAGTAGCAAAATCGGAAACGGTGATGGCATTATCGATACCTTCTGTTCCGCAAAAACGTGCCTGTGCAAAAGGTAAATCACGCGAAATACAAAGAACTTTTGTATTGGCCAAAGCCGCAGCTTCTTTGTTGAAACGGCGTACCGAAGCAGCGCAAGTCCCGGTATCGAGGCTTGGGAAAATATTGAGTACCAGCCGCTGACCAGCAAAATCTTTCAGCGACACCTTTGACAGATCATTCTTTGTTAATTCAAAATCAGGAGCTTTTGTTCCTGTTCCAGGAAGTTCACCAATGGTCTGAATCGAATTCCCTTTTAATGTTATTTGTGCCATATAAAAATCTGTTTTTGTGAAGATTGATTTTTGCTAAATAAACAGGATTTTACTTAAAAATGTTTTGTGTTCGGGCCAATAATTTTTTCGAGCAGATTATTAGCCAAACGGCTTGCTCCAATCCTGAACAATTCCGGGTTCAACCAGTCATTTCCCAATATTTCCTGAACGATGGTGAGGTACAGAATGGCATCTTCGGCAGACGAAATTCCTCCTGCCGGTTTAAAACCGATCTTTTTTCCGGTTTCCTCAAAATGTTGCTTGATGGCAAGACACATTACAAAAGCAGCTTCGGGCGAAGCGGCCTGAGGCAATTTGCCTGTAGAAGTTTTGATGAAATCGGCTCCGGCTTCCATCGACAAAACCGAGGCTTGCCATATTTGATCGGTATTGAGTACGCCTGTTTCCAGAATTACTTTTAAGTGCGCTTCGCCGATTGCCGCTTTAATCTTTAATATTTCCGCAGAACAAATTTCATAGTTCCCGGCAAGAAATGCCCAGAGCGGAATAACAATATCAATTTCGTTAGCGCCGGAAGCCACTGCCAGACGGGCTTCCTCAGCTTTCAGTCCGGCAAAAGTCATCGAAGAAGGAAATCCTCCGGCAACCGCAGCGATTTTCACACCTTCAATTTTCAAAGTGTTTTTCACAGTTTCGGCCATATTGGGATAAACGCAAATAGCTGCCACATTCTGTAATTCAGGAAAAACTTCGGGAAATTGGTTTACTTTCCCGGTAAAAGTTTCGACTGACGCAACGGTGTCCGTCGAGTTCAGGGTTGTCAGGTCGATAAACGAAAGCGCCTTCGCATACATTTCCTGGTTGTTGTTTTTAGTAGACGCTTCTCGAATGGCTTCCAACTCCATTTGGATGTCATCAGGCGACAACGGACAATTTTCAATGGACATATTTTCTAGTGTTTAATTGTTATTTAATAAGTTGTTGCGGGTTTCGAGATACGGGTTTCGGGTTTTCCTCACAACATGCAACCCGTAACTCGCAACGTCACCTGAGCTTCTCGTTGTTTTGATGTCGCTCTTTATCGCGGATGGTTTTCTTTTCCATGTTCTTCAGGAAAGCTTCGTTCAAATCGACGCCAGTTTGGTTTGCCAGACAGATGAGTACCCACAGCACATCGGCCATTTCGTCGCCGAGGTTTTTACCCTCGTCTGATTTCTTAAAAGATTGGTCGCCATACGTGCGGGCAATAATGCGCGCCAGTTCACCAACTTCTTCGGTGAGTATGGCCATGTTGGTCAACTCGCTGAAGTAGCGTACACCAATGGTTTTGATCCACTGATCGACCATTTTTTGTGCTTCGGGAAGTGTGATACTTTTGTTTTCCATATCTGTAATTTTTGCCAGTTACAGTCAGCCAAGTGCTCGGTGTCGTTCTAATAGTCTCTATTCTTCGAATCCATTATAATCGTCACCGGCCCATCATTTAGCAACGAGACTTTCATGTCGGCTCCAAAGATTCCGGTTCCAACCGGCTTACCCAGTGATTTTTCAAATTCTGTCACCAGTTGCTCATAAAGCGGAATAGCTGTTTCGGGCCGTGCCGCGCGAATGTACGACGGACGGTTTCCTTTTTTCGTATTTGCAAATAAAGTAAACTGACTCACAACAATAACATCGGCTCCAATTTCCTGCAAGGAGCGGTTCATCACACCGTTCTGATCATTAAAAATACGCAATTGGCAGGTCTTCTTCACCAGCCATTCGATGTCTTCAATTGTATCAGCTTCTTCAATTCCTACCAAAACAAGTAAGCCAGTTCCAATTTCAGAAACAGTTGTCCCATCTACTTTTACTGAAGCCGAAGCTGCGCGCTGAATAACCAGTCTCATCTGAAAATTTTAATAACAAACTTATATAAAAAACCCAATAACAAGACTCAACTTTCAACGGAGTTTACTGTTTGATTAAAATACAAAAACATGAAACAAAAAATTTTACTCAACAAAACATAATGAACAAAAATAAGCTTTTATCCTTATTGTATTGCCTTTTACCAATGTCGCTTTTTGCCCAGCAAGCAATTCTTAAAGGTCGCATTACCGACGCCGTAAGCAACGAACCACTTCCCTATGTAGCTGTTGTTTTGGTTGGTTCCTCTAATGGAACAGTAACTGATTTGGATGGGAATTTCCAATTTAGCAACTTAAATCCTGGTTTTATGCGGATTCAGGCTTCATTTATTGGTTACAACACCGCCGTTTCTCCTGAAATTGAAGTTAAAAATGCCAAAGTAGCTACAATCGAAATTCGTATGGAAAAGCGTGAAACGCAACTTGATGAAGTTAAAGTGACCGCTTCGCCCTACCGAAAAACCGAAGAAAGCCCGGTGTCGCTAAAAACCATTGGTATTGCCGAAATTGAGAAAAGTCCCGGAGCGAACCGCGATATTTCGAAAGTCATCCAGTCGTTTGCCGGAGTACTTTCATCTCCTTCGTTCCGCAACGACATCATTATCCGTGGTGGCGGGCCGTCGGAAAGCCGGTTTTATCTCGATGGTGTTGAGGTGCCAAACATTAACCACTTTGCTACGCAAGGTGCGTCGGGAGGAGCAGTGGGTATCCTGAATGCCGACCTTATTCGCGAAGTCAATTATTTTTCAGGAGCATTTCCGTCGAACCGCGGCAATGCGTTGAGTGGCATTTTCGAATTTGGTCAGATCGATGGAAATACTGACAAACTTAAATTCAAAGGAAGTCTGGGTGCATCTGAAGTTTCAGCAACAGTGGATGGTCCACTCAGCGACAAAACAACTTTTATCGTTTCCGCACGTCGCTCTTACCTGAAGTTTCTTTTCACCGCATTAAAACTGCCATTTTTGCCAACCTTCAACGACATGCAATTCAAAGTCCGAACCCGAATCGACGCAAAAAACGAACTCACATTCGTCGGGTTGGGTGCTATTGATGTGAATGAATTGAATCTCGACATCAAAAATCCTGATGACCAGCAAAAATACATTTTAAGCCAGTTGCCCGAAAACAACCAGTGGAGTTACACGGTTGGTGCGGTTTACAAACATTTCAGGCAAAATAGTTATCAAACCCTTGTGGTTAGCCGAAGTCATTTAAATAATACACTCACCAAATACCTCGACAACAACCAAAATTCGGAGAATAATAAAATGCTCGATTATGTCTCAGAAGAACAGGAAAACAAAATTCGCTTCGAGAACAACATGAGAATGAATGGATTCAAGGCCAACATTGGTGCCAATGTTGATTTTGCCAAATATACCAATGCAACCTTTCAAAGGCGTTTTTACAGTGGCAATGTTGTCAATATAAATTACGATACCAATTTGAGCCTGGTAAAATATGGTATTTTTGGTCAGTTGAGCCATAAACTTCTGGATGAAAGATTGACACTTTCTGCAGGGTTCCGAATGGATGGCAACAACTATTCTTCGAAAATGAATAATATACTGAAACAGTTTTCACCGCGTATTTCAGCTTCCTATCTGCTTGCCCCGAAATGGAGCCTAAACCTTAATTCAGGAAAATACTATCAGCTACCGCCATATACCGCAATGGGTTATCAGCAGAGCAATGTGTATGTTAACAGAGACAAGCTGAAATACATTTCAGTAGATCATTATATTGGTGGTGTGGAATTTAAACCAGTAACCGCCATGCAATTTTCGCTGGAAGGCTTCCTGAAAAATTATCGCAATTATCCATTCTCCGTAAATGATCAGATTTCGCTGGCCAATAAGGGTGCCGATTATGGCGTGATTGGTGATGAAGCGGTAACTTCAAGTTCAAAAGGTCGTGCATATGGAGCAGAATTTCAGGCAAGGGTCAGTTCGTCGAAATACAATTTAAACTTATCGTACACGCTGGTGCGTAGCGAATTTCAGGATGGCAGCCAAAAATACATCGTTTCTGCATGGGACAGTAAACACATTTTGAGTATGACCGGAACTACAGCTCTGAAACGAAACTGGCAAGTTGGCGGACGTTTTCGGTTTGTTGGTGGATTGCCTTATACGCCGTGGGATTTAGATCGCTCTTCGCTGATTACAGCCTGGAATGCGCAAGGTGGCCCGTATTACGACAACTCGAAGTTGAATGCCAATCGCTTCGGGGTTTTCCATCAGTTGGATATTCGGGTTGATAAATCGTACTACCTGAAAAAGACAACCCTAAAGTTTTACCTCGATATTCAAAATCTATACAATTTTCAATCACGATCGACCGACCAGGTTTTACGTGAGCAGGATGCCAATGGCAATTATCTCACTACCGACAACGGAACCCGCTACGTGCTACGGACGGTTAAAAACACCTCGGGAACTGTTTTACCAACAATTGGCGTACAGGTAGAATTCTAAGAAACCAGATTTGGAGATGTGGAAATTTAAAGATGTATGAGAGTAGAGCTTGGGCAGGTTGTAACTATGGTCTTCTGACTCTTTACTTATGCCTGCTGCCTTTGCTCAACATTTCTTACTTTTGCTTTCATGATTACACTTTGCATCAATCAAACCATTACCGATCCGTATTTTAACCTGGCGGCCGAAGAATATTTCCTGAAGAATTTCCAGGAAGATTTTTTTATGCTTTGGCGGAGCAAACCGTCTGTTGTCGTTGGAAAGCACCAGAACGCGCTGGCCGAAATCAATCATGAATTTGTTCGTAAAAACCAAATTCCCATCGCACGCCGGCTTTCAGGTGGAGGCACGGTGTTTCATGATCCGGGGAATGTGAACTTCACCTTTATCCGCAATGTAAAAGATATTTCAGAAGTAAACTTCAAGATATTCACAGTTCCGGTTGTTGCTGCGCTGAAAAAACTGGGCGTTGATGCCTACACGACCGGCAGAAACGATTTGTTGATTGACGGCAAAAAAATATCAGGGAATGCCGAGCACGTGCACAAAAACAGGGTTTTGCATCACGGCACTTTGTTGTACGACAGTCATCTGGATTCGCTGAAAGGTGCGCTGAAAGTAGATTTGGCGCGGTTTGAGGACAAAGCGGTGCAAAGCAACCGCAGCGAAGTAACCAACATCGCAGCATATTTGTCCAGACCAATTTCTGTTGAAGAATTTACTCAATTTATTTTTACTGAAATCAGCGAGACTTATCCTGAATTCAAGGTTTATAAACCTACGAATGAAGATATTGCAGCCATCGAAAAACTCAGCCACGAAAAATATCAGACCTGGGATTGGATTTTTGGCTATTCGCCGCGATACCGGTTTTCCAATCAACTCACAACCCAAAATGGCGAGATACAGATCAGGTTACTGGTTGAAAAAGGTTTGATTACAGAAGCTGCATTTTCGGGAGCTTTGTCTGAAAAGTTTGCGAATAAATTACAAGCTGCAATAATCGGTTGTCGCCACGACATGGAGATGGTAAAAAGAGTTTTAGCTAACATTAATCAGGATACTGATCAAATTTTACGAGCCATGTTCTGAATAGGATAAAAGGCAAAGTTTCCTTCATTCTTCGGAACTATCATCCTCTGCACTTTTTCGCTCAACGGGCCGTTTGGCATCCCGTAAAGCCTTATCGATGATCCATTCTATTTGTCCGTTCGCACTGCGGAATTCCTGCGCCGCCCATTTCTCAATGGCTTCGTACACATCAGGATCAATCCGCAGCACAAATGATTTTTTCTTTGCCATAATTCAACTTCTCTTTTTCACACGAAAAGAATCACGAAACGAACAACTCGTTTTTTTCAACAACCCATGTTATTTCGTCAGGATAAATGACGATACCGCATTGATCAGTTCTTCATTCACCGGAAGATCGGGTTTGCGGTAGGTCAGCATATTTTTGGTGCGGTCGGCATCTGCATTTTTCAGGATGTGGTTCATTCCCTCAATCAGCACCAGTTTCGAATCCGGATTTGCATTATGCAAGCGGTTTGCATTGTTAACACTCACCTGAATATCGGTCGTACCCTGAACAACCAAAACAGGCTTTTTCAGTTTAGCAATTTCAGCCTGCGGATCATATTTAAACCACGAAATCAGATATGGCTGCACACTTGGTCTGAACAACGAATTCATAAACGGAGACACCTTATCGACAGTGTTGCCTTTTACCAATTCGGCAATAATAGGGTCAGCCTGGGCGGCGAGTGCAGCAGGCTGATCTTTCATCTGCTCGCGCAAAATATCGGCAGCAGGCTCACCGGCACCGGCAATCGACACAAATTTGCTAACTTTCGTATCCTGCGCAACAACCATCCCGATCAACGAACCTTCGCTGTGTCCAACCACAATAACCTGGTTGAAACTATTGTCTTTCTTCAACATGTTCACCCAACCTTTGGCATCGTCGATATAGGTTTCGAAACGCAATTCCTTTTCATCGGGGCCTGCGCTCTTGCTCGCTGCAATTCCCCGCTTGTCGTACCTCAGCGAGGCAATTCCTTTATTTGCCAGTTCGGTTGCCAGCATTTTCAACGAATTATTGGTCATCATCGGGTTATTCCCGTCACGGTCGGTTGGTCCCGACCCGGCAATGATCAAGGCCACAGGGACCGGCAATTTGGCTGCCGGGAGCAACAGGGTTCCTTCAATGTTTCCCGTTTCTGTTTTCAGTGTGAAAGGCAATTCGGTTTGTGCTAAGGCCATTGTCGAAATCATAACGCCGACAAGAAAGGCCAGTATTTGGAGTCTCATAATCTTGAAAGTTGAATTTCTACTGATTTTTCATTATTTCGTTCATCGCATATTCCAATGCCTGTGGCTTTTGGGTACCAAAAAGAATCTTTTTGCCATTCTTCAAATATAGCTGCAAACCTTTGTCTCCACTAACATTGTATGCCTTCCCTTTTCTCGACAAAATACTACCTTTTATTCCCCAACCACCGTAATCAAGCAGGGCATTATAAGTCCGAATCTCAAATCGGGCTATTTCTTCTTTCGCAATGACTTTATTTTTCCAAATTAAAGGATAAAAGCGATAATGAAATCCATCCTGCTCAACCCACGTTTCGAGCTTCATTGCAAAATATCCCCAAAGAAGAACCGGGAAAAATACAGTTAATATTGCCAAAACAGGTATAGGTGCAGGAGTTTCGCCCACCTGAATTCCCCTTATTTGCTGAATCAAAGCATAAGAAGTGAACATCATCGCCGGAACAACTGAAATCAGGATTAGAATGATAAACCACCATTGTCTGAACCGCTGTTCCTCTTTAAACAATATTTTATTCTTCATTATTGATATAGTGTTCCGGTATTTACAACGGGTGTAGCTTCTTTATCGCCGCACAAAACAATCATCAGGTTGCTAACCATGGTTGCCTTTTTGTCTTCATCCAGATCAACAATCTTCTTTTTATTCAATTCGTCAAGCGCCATTTCAACCATACTAACTGCTCCTTCAACAATTTTAAAACGGGCCGCAACAATTGCAGTGGCCTGCTGGCGTTTCAACATTGCCTGTGCAATTTCCTGTGCGTAGGCGATGTAGTTAATTCTGGCTTCAATCACGTGGATGCCGGCAATATCAAGCCTTTCACGAATTTCATTTTCCAGCACATGATTCACTTCCTCGCCACCGTCGCGTAAAGTAATTTTTGCCTGATCGTCTTCAATATTGTCGTACGGATATAACCCGGCCAGTTTTCGCAGTGCAGCTTCACTCTGAACCACCACAAAATGCTCATATTCATCAACGCCAAAAGCTGCGCGATAAGTATCTTCAATTTTCCAGACCAGCACGAGACCAATCATGATCGGGTTTCCGAGTTTATCATTGACTTTAATCGGCTCACTGTTAAAATTGCGGGCACGCAGCGAAAACTTCTTCTTAACAAAGAAAGGGTTCACCCAAAAGAAGCCATTCTCCTTAATGCTTCCTTTGTATGCACCAAACAAAATCAGCACAGAGCTTTGATTGGGATCGACTGCAATAAAACCCGGAGCCAGTATGATAAACAACACGATCAAAACAACGCCCGGAATAAACACCTGAAAAACAAAGCTCAGGATTGCCAGTGCAAGCAAAACAACTTCGAGCAAAAGAACCGTGTATCCGGAATGGGGGCTAAATGATTTTTCCATGCTATCAATATTTAAGTAATTTGATATTATTTTAATATCACAAATATAAATAAAAAAAAGCACCATTATCAAGTGCTTTTTAATTTTTTTTTTAAGGGGGATAAAACGAATTGCATAAAACACAAATTTGCATCTTGTTGATTTTCTTTGCTTTATTGGTGTTGTGCGCAAAACGAATTGCTACGAATGCTTAAATTTTAGTTTAATTTGTCTTTAATTATGGGCGCCAAAATCGGGCTTTTTTTTGCCCTAAGTTTAATCGGCGCTGATAATACCCGATTAAAAGGCTAAAAGCCCGAAAAACAAAGCATTTTAGCCTGCACAACTAAATGTAAATGACTATCAAAAGCTCCTTTAAACCTGGCTTTTTTTGCCTTGTTTTAAAGAGCTTTTAAACGCCATTAAAAAAGCTTACAAAATTAAACACCCGAACTTGAATTAAAGAAACACCCGAACAAAACACGGGTAAAAATGTGGCCATACATCCCCCTTTAATACCAAAAAATATGGCATAAAAGCGCATTTTCAGCCTTATAGGTGTACCTATAATCCTATTTCATAATTTGTGTTAAATAAATTAATAGCACTGATAATCAAATATATACACATTGTTTTTATTGTTAGAATTTGGAGAAAACGTGTGTGCGAAGAAAATGCGCGTAGAAATGATTATTTGTATGTATGTTCTGTGCCCGAGTTCCCCGCTGTTTTTACTTTAATACGAGTATATTTGCATAAACGAAACAGGCCAAAAAAGACAACTTTTGCTGCTATGGGAAAAATTACAGTAAAACATTATCTTAATACTAATCTGAAGCCTTATATAATTAACGGTGATAAATATTTTAGCATTTACGTACTGGTTACTGCAAACCGACAAAACACAAAAGTCAAATCGAATGCCTTCAATGAATATTATTCTGAGAAGGATTTTGCAGAAATAATTAATCCTAAAAATAAGATCGACTTAGCGGCAATTCGAAATGAAGAGACGGCGATAATCAACATTGCTAGCTTAATTATTAGTGAATTAGAAATATTCGATACTACTTTATTCGCTGCTATTTATAACCATTATAAAAACATCTTTGTTTGGGATTTAGATATTGAATTTAGCGGCCTATTCTCATATAGCGACTCGAAGAGTACAAATTTATTTAATAAGGATCGAAATAGGTTGGGAATTGATATTTCAGACTTTCTGAATAAGCCCCTTTTGCCAAATGGGAATGGTGTTCAACAGATAAATCTATATGCGTGGTATTCGTCAATAGGGCAACTGCAATTGAGAAAGTATGTGAAAGAAAATAGCTGTATTAAAGACATGGATAATGCTATTGAAATTTTGAATAAAATTGTTTTTTACAAAAGTTTTCAAGATTTAAAATCCATCATTGAGCGCAGCAAAAAATATGAAGGGCTGATAGCCACATACGATAAATATTTTAATTATGACAGTGAATTAGTTGATAAATACTATCAGCAATTAAGCATATAAATAGAAACGGATAAAATATAAAATAGCCAGAACTTTCATTCTGGCTATTTTTTTTTATAAATGTTTGTGCGAATGTAAATCACAATGTTGCACGAAATGAGAACATCAACAGATTTATCAGAGGTTAAAAGCAAACTTCCCCATGGAGCAATTAAGTCTATTTCTGTCCAGTCGGGAATTGGATATTACACGGTTTTGAGGGTACTAAATGGCGATACCAGGAGCATACACCTTGCCGACGTTTTAAAGGCTACCGCTGAATACCTGGCGGAACTAAATAGAAAGGAAAAGAAAGCAAAAAAAGCATTAAAACAGGCCTTGAATAATAAACCAGATTAGAAGCTGTCTGACCATGTTAAGGCTAAAAAGAAAAGCATGATGAACCATTTAAACACCATTTATATGCCCATTAAATTAAAGTTTTCGAGATTCTTTAGGTTGCCGAAAAGGCGCAATCCGGAGTATTATAAAAGTGTCCTGTACTCTGAGTTTATCGCTAAGCTATTCAAGATCGTGAACAATGGCGAGCTTGAAAAGGCTTCCAGACATATTGTAAATATTTACATGGATAAGCATGACAACAATTACGAGGCTGCAAAGAATGATCTTTTTAACGATTTGAAGAACTCCGCAATTGAGGCCGCATTTGCGCAACGATTTAGTGGTGTATTTTCTAATGATACGGCTTCGAGGAACTAATAATTTAAGAACAATAATTTCAGCGACTTATTACGAAAATAAAGAAAAATATTTAGTTCAATAATTTAAAACAAAGGGTAAAAACATGGAAAAATTAGTAATTTACAGAGACACAGAGGCCATTGAAGCCGAACAAGAAAGATGTCCAGAGGTGTGTAAAATTTTAGGTTCAATATTAACCTATTTGCAAGAAAAGGGGTATTCTCCTGACTTGGACGAACTTGAAAAAACGCTTTCCGGATATTTTCACAACATGAAATGGTCAGGAGATGAAAGAATCTCGGAGCAGCAGGTAAGTAGCTATTTGAAGAAAGTAATGCTTGACTCAAAACATCCAAATCAAGAGATTGCAGGACTTAAGCTCAAAAGGGAAAAGATCGAGGAGATGTTGGAGGTTGATCCGAACCACGTTGCAGAAATTATGTCGTTGATGTCTGGTCTAAATTTGGAAGATTGGCATTATTTCAATTACACCGATTTCAACTCTTCTGAAAATAAGGTTGTATTAAATCCTGACTATAAAAAGCTGATTGAAGACTCCCACACCCGTTATGCTGAGGGTAAAAGACAAATTGAGGTTGCGAAAAAGCTATTAAATCTCATCAAAGCTATGAGCGAATACGAAAAGGTAACTGGATACCCCATTAGCAGAGAGGAACCCGTTCCTGGCATTAAGTGGAACGACGGTCGATCAAGAATCGACATTAATTTCATTCTCAAATTCGCATAATCGACAGAATAATAATCTGTTCATTTATTTTTAAAGTGAGTTAGGGCTATTTGTTCATTCATTCTGTTGAGCCCATGTCCCGCAGTAACAATAGAGCTGCGGGACATTTAAATTAAATCATTAATAAAGTGAAAAATGAGTAATACCATTGACCCGGTTGATATTGAATTTGCCTTAAAGGGCGTAAATCTGAAACAGGAAGTCGAGAAGGTAAAAGCTGAGATAAAAGGCGTTACCGATACGGTGCAAAAAGAAGCTGTAAAAATGACCAAATCGATGAACGATTTTGGGTCGCAGACTTCAACGCAACTTAAACAGCAAATCAACATCCAGAAACAGGCAATTAAAGAGCTTCAACAGCAGATTAAAGAATACCAGGCACAGGTTAATAGTTCAACAGGCAAAAATAAAATTGAAGCTTCTACGGCACTGGCAACTGCCAGGCGCGACCTCATTGCCGAGCAGGGCGCTTTGCTGGCGATGCAAAAGCAACTGACTTCGGGCAACGTGGCCGAGGAAAAATCGCAGGTGTCGCTGATTGGAAGTCTAGGCCGTTGGGCTGTCGGGCTGGCGTCGGTAACCGCAGCAATGAAAATTGGGAAAGAAATCATTGAATCGACTGAGGGCACAGCGAGCCGATTTGAAAAGGCAATTAATGCCAGTACTGCCGCCGTTCAGTATTTTTTTAAGGCAATTGCTTCGGGCGACTGGAGTAATTTTCGGGAAGGTTTTTGGAACTCGGTATCCGGAGCGATCAAACTTACCGAACAATTGGAGCGCATCGAGCGAAAATCAATCGAATCTGACGTTTTGAGTAAGGAAGCCGGAAAACAAATTGCTGCACTCCGCGAAGGAACTTTTGATAAAGGCGTTGAAAATACAGACAAACTTATTGAAAACCTCACTAAAATTATCGAGATTGAAAAAGCCGACTATGCGCGGCAGGCTGGCATTGCAAAAGACAAATACGAAGCAACGCGCAACCAGATGGCCATTGATAACAAAATTTCTGCTGATAAACTTGAATCGCTTGCTTTTGAATATAGCAAAAACGAAGAGTTAATAGATTTGGCGCAAAGATATTCTAACATTACTTCGAAAGTTGGAACCGGTCTCAAAGCCGATTATTTTCAAAAAACACGTCCTGAAAAATTTAAAGAGTTAACCGCTGAAATGGCTAATTTGGCCGCTGAAATGAAATCGGCTTATGGACTTTCTGCCGATGAAGCTGTTTCCCTTGCTGCCAAGTTTGAAAAACCCACGCTATCGGCAATTAAATCGCTGGCCGAATTGAAAAAATCGCAGATTGAACTGGAAGGTCAGTCGCAGATAGGAAGCCGACGCGACGAGAATCAGCTTGCTGCTGCCATTAACCGAAAAAAAACAGAGCAGGATGCCGAGGCTAAACGGTTACTCGAATCGTCGCAGGCATTGGCCAAAAAGCAACTCGACTACGAAACAGAAATCGGAAGGCAGCGCATCGCCAACCAGATTGAGATTGACCAGATGTTGCTCAACGCCCATGAAGACGGCGCCGAAAAACAACGGCAACAGGCTGAGCTCGATTTTAGAAAAACGCTAGTACAAATTGCCAACCAAAAGGCCGACCAGCTTAAGAAACTGAATGAGGCTAACGGCGGAATAGACCTGAAAACCGGGCAGAAAACGGATAAGTACATCTCGGTGTTACCGGCACAGGATCAGGCGCAAATCGACGCCGAAGTGATTGCCGCTGAGGATTTGAAAAACGCTCAGATAAAAAAGATCAACAAACAAGCTGCCGACCAGATTGCACAAATCTGGCAGGAGGTGACCGATTACCGGTTGAAAGGCATTGACAAGGAAAAAGCTGCGGTAAAAGATCGTTACGACGAGATGGAAAAGGCAGCCAAAAAAGCGGACGACGTCGCTTTGCTCAACGCTATTCCGGAACTTCGCGCAAAAGCCAATGCCGACATCGAGCGCAAGTATGCTTTGGAGGAACTTGACTTTCAGGAAAAAATTGAACAGCAGAAAAACGAGATCGACGCCAAAGGGTTTAACCGGCAGCAGGAACTCGAAAAAAAGAACTTTGATAGCTGGGTAGCCATTCAGAAAAAGAAGGTTGAGATACTGAAGAAATCGCCGGATGTGAAAGACCAGCAGGCTGCTACATTGCTCGAAAACGAAATAGAAATAAGAACTGAAGATAGAAAAGCTAATATTCGCTCCAAAATTCTTGATTATACGCGTGAAATTACGAGGCAATTGAGTGATCAGCTTGGTATTACTCAACAGCAAAGTGAAGAATTACAAGGAATTTTTGACGTTTTATATAACCTGGGAAAAGGTGATTATTTGGCAGCAGGGTTATCGGGAGCATCAACAATTATTAAAGCTCTGTTTTCGGGATCGGGAAAGGAAGACGCAACCATGAAGGCGCTTGAAAATGTTAACAATCTTCTCGAGAGGCAATCAGTAATACTCGCAAATCTTTCTGGCACCAATTATTTTGAGTTAGCGGCAAAGCAATATGATGACTACGGTAAATCAATTGATCTCAACAATAAAAAGCTTCAAGACGCAAAAATTTTCACAAACGATGAAATGAAACGAATTAAGGCGGATCTTCGACAATTTAACGAAGAAAACCCGTCGAATCACGTCACTTTAGATGGCTGGAAGCAACAATACAAATCAGTCACCGATTCATGGTCTCCGAATCAATTCATAGAAGCTTATGTCGATGGGACTATTATGCTTGATCAGCAGCAAATTAATTGGGTTACTGAAATTACAGAAAAACAAAAACAGCGTGCCGAGCTCCTTCAGGAAACATTCAGGACTGCTTTAGGATTTGACTCTTCCGACGTTTCAGATTCGATTTTTAGCGGAATTGAAGAGGGCTTAAAACTTGGTGAAAACTCGCTTGGTGACTTTGCTCAGTCGTTTGGCAACCTGATGAAAAAGGCATTGATGCAAGCTATTACTGAATCGGTAAATATGGACATTACCAACAACTTTTTACCAAAAGTTAAGGAATTCCTGCAAAATGATGAGGTAGGTCCAAACGGGGAAAAGATAAGTCCACGAGAACAGTTGATTTTAGAAAATTTATACGCAGACAGTGTTAAAAAAGGGAAAGAATTGACTGATGCCATAAAACCAATCTTGGACAAATATGGTGTATTAAATTCTTCTTTGTCCAACTCGAAGTTGGTTGGTTCTGCATCAGCAGCAACTGAAGAAACAGTTTCGGCAATGGTTGGACAAATGATGGCAATTCGCGTCGATGTTAAGGAAATTGTCAAACAATTGGTGGTTAGAGACGATGACATGGTGAAAAACCTGCTTTACCTGAAGCAAATTGCCGACAATACATCGCACAACGTGAGGCTGATAAAGATTGAAGAGGGGATTACGGAAATGAACAGGACAATGAAGGAAAGGCTATAAAAAAAACGGCTCCCTGACCGGCTCCGCTTCTTTCAGGTTTTTCGCCCTGAGACATGAATGAATGTAAATCGATTCAAATATAATAAAATAATTGAAACACAAGCATTAAGGTGTTAAAAAGATATAACCTAAAAAGAGGCATAATGAATTAAAAAGCAATCATTTACTTTAAAATGAAACTGTTTAAAAGCGCTTTAAATGCCGATTAAAAAGATAGATGATAACATTTGATGAAATACAGTTGAATAGGTTTGTAAAAAGGTATTATGCCTTGCTTCAAAAAATCGAGTGTAAAACCTGTGAATCTGATTGGATCAAACAACAAGTAAATAAGAGTCCGTTGGACATGGACATTGACACCATTAAAGAATATTGTTTGAAGTTTGAGAAAATTCTGAATCCCAAAAATCCAGAAACGGAAACAGCGAGAAAAAAGGTTATCGAAGAAATTGTAAGCTGGCTGGCTATTTATAATATGGAGAAAGATGCCAATTTAGCAAAGATCATTGCAGTGTCAGAAAGCGGATACAGATTATTTGATGAAATTCCCGCCAATAAACTTCGCGAAATCTGTAGAAGCTTCAGAAAGAAGCGACAGGAATTTTTATCAGTTGAGAAAGTTATTGCTGACTCATCCCGTCAAAATAGCAATTCTGGGTTACTTAGTTCTATCAACCAAAAATGAAATAATAATGGCCTATAATCCCCGTCTATACCTACTAAGAGTTATTGAGATACAAGATATTGTGATAAAGGAAAAAAAACGTGGATCAACGCAAATTTGGATATATAATAATCTCATAGTTGATAGATATAAGATTAGTTACTCAACGTTCAACAACTATTTATCTGTAAACGCAAAAAAGCAACTTGCTGAGTTAAGTACTCAAACAAATTCATTCAGAACAAAAAATGAAAATGGGAAAGTACCCGAAGATTAATGAACGATTAGTTTGTGAAAACCAGTTTCCTGACCAGAATCGTGGTTTTCTTATCAAATAGCTAAAAATTGAGACAATGCCAGGAACAAAGAATGAATGTGAAGTACAAGGGAAACCGTTTGAATATTATAACGATCGGCTATGCGTAAAGGTTCGTTATATTATCTCCGGTGAAAATTCAGATGCCGAAAGTTTGCAACTTATCGGAGAGAGAGGACTTCAAAAACGAATCGAAAGAGGCCACGTAAAACGTGCTCGAATGTCAGGCCCAAACACACCCGCGCTTGTTTATTTCGATACTTTGCCGTCGTCGTGGCAAAAACTATTAATTCAAGCCTTTGGAAATCCAGACAAACAAGCTAAAAAGACATTGTTTGAGAAGCATTTTGAGACGGATGTTGCTGCATACGAATACTATATCAATTACCGATTTGATGAAGGAAAGTCGTTGCCAGGTAGCATTATCGAAGAATGCACATTGAATGCGTCCGTCCTAAATTGTGTCTCGAAAATACACTCAATGCGAAATGAATTGCGTCGAAGATTAGGGGGAAGTGCGAGGGGAAGCTCATGGATAGGTTATAAATTAAGGGGAACTTGGGAAATAGTTTCAAGCGAATGCAATCGCTTTAAAAGCGTCAAAGCGCATAATCTTCCAGAAAGCCCGACAGCGTTACAACGCAAATTAAACCAATATAAAAAAGAGGGTTACAGGGCTTTGATTCATGGTAATTTCTGCAATAAATCGGCTGTAAAGCTTGATGAACGGGTGAAAGAATTGATTGATTCAATGTTTGCTTATCAGAGCGATAAGCCAACACCGACCAAAATTTCCCGTCAATACGAAGGATTTCTAAGCGGATACGTCGAAGTAATCAACAATGAATCAGGAGAAGTGTATGATCCGGCAGAATTCCCAAAGTTATCGGACGCTACGATCAGGAATTACCTGGCTAAATGGGAATCGAAAGCAGGAACCCATGCCCGACGATCCGGGAACCGTCAGGATTGGATGGCAAAATTCAGGCCTCACCACGACTTTAATCAGCCAAAATACTCGAACTCGATTATATCAATTGACGACCGCCAGCCGCCGTTTGAATACGAAAAAGGAAAACGCCTTTGGTTTTACAATGGCATCGATCTTGGATCGGAAGCTTTCACCGCATGGGTTTACGGACAAACAAAAGAGGGCATTATCGTTGATTTTTACCGCCAGATGGTTCGCAATTATACCGGTTGGGGGTTAAACCTTCCGGCAGAATTGGAGGGCGAAATGAGCTTGAACAGCCAATTCCTGACAACTTTCCTTCAGGAAGGCAATATGTTTCAATACACGCACATTGAAGCCAATAACGCCAGGGGTAAACGCATTGAGCGCTACTACGGAAACCTGCGTTACGACATTGAGAAGGAACGCGAGGGATGGCTGGCCCGCCCGTTTGCCCTTTCGGAATCGAATCAGGCTGGAAACTCGAAAGTTCCGCTTATTCCTTATGACAAGATTATTGAAGGTTGCCTGAAAGATATTGAGACCTGGAACAACATGGAACACTCGAAAATTAAAGGCAAAACACGCTGGGAAGTTTTCATGGAAAACCAAAATCCAAACGTTTCGCCTACAAACTGGAGAGCTTTTCTTCCATACCTGGGATTTAAAACCGAAACATCGTGCAGCGCCGGACAAATTAAGCTGAATAACAAAACTTACCTGATTGGCGAAAACGGCAAAATAGTTTACAGCACGAAGCTGACTTCCATCATGGAGCAGATTGAGGGTAAAGAGCTTGACATTTATTGGCTCGACGGAAACGACGGAAAAATAATGAAAGCTTTGGTTTACCTGCGCGGAACCGACCGCTGTATTTGCGAGGCTGTTGCTAAACCGTCGCGCAACAAGGCCCAAATTGAACAAACTCCGGAAGATGCTGCCAACTACGAAGCAATGGCAAAATA
>JAEWME010000147.1 GCA_023393265.1 Bacteroidota bacterium
CGAGATTTCTATAAGAAAGATTTCGATCCTTCGGATATTCGTGCGTCGATTGTAGCTGCGATCAGCATCAAAGTAGAAGAACCGGTTTTCGAGTCGCAAACCAAAACCAAGCTTGGATCAAAAGACAATGGTCCGAATGGACCGACCGTCCGAAATTTTGTCGCCAACTTCGTACAAAAAGAACTTGACAATTACCTGCATAAAAATCCGGATATTTCGGAAGTGCTGCTTCGGCGAATTCAGGAGTCGGAGCGCGAACGGAAAGCCATTTCAGGCATACAAAAACTGGCCAAGCAGCGCGCCAAAAAGGCAAATCTGCATAACCGCAAGCTGCGCGATTGCCGCGTGCACCTGAATAGCACAAGCGACCAGCGGGAATTTTCATCGATTTTTATCACTGAGGGAGACTCGGCCAGCGGGTCGATTACCAAATCGCGCGATGTGAATAACCATGCTGTTTTTAGCCTGAAAGGGAAACCTCTGAATACTTTTGGCCTGACCAAAAAAATCGTGTACGAAAATGAGGAGTTCAACCTGTTGCAGGCCGCACTCAACATCGAAGAAAGCATGGACGATCTGCGTTATAACAAGGTGATCATTGCAACAGATGCCGATGTTGACGGGATGCACATTCGTCTGTTGTTAATAACCTTTTTCCTCCAGTTCTTTCCTGAAATTGTTCGCCGCGGACATTTGTTTATTTTGCAAACTCCGCTTTTCAGGGTTCGGAATAAAAAGGAAACCTACTACTGTTATTCGGATGAGGAACGTGTGACGGCTATTCAAAAATGTGGCAAAACCGCTGAGATAACACGGTTTAAAGGACTTGGAGAGATTTCTCCGGATGAATTCAAAAATTTCATTGGTCTCGATATGCGCCTGGATCCGGTGTTAATGAAGAAACATGAATCGGTGTCTCAAATGCTTGAATATTATATGGGGAAAAATACCCAGGAACGTCAGGAGTTCATCATCGAGAACCTTTACGTTGAGAAGGATGATTTTTAATAATGAGTTTACAGATTAGCCTACAATGACCAAGGATTGACTCTGCACAACAAGCAACTGCAAAAAACCAAAATGTCAGAAGAAAATATCAATAAAGACGAATTCCAGAAGGAAGAAAAAAAGGAGAGCATAACTTATTTATCGGGCATGTACCAGCGCTGGTTTCTGGATTATGCCTCGTATGTTATTCTTGAGCGCGCAGTGCCTTATGTCGAAGACGGGCTGAAGCCGGTTCAGCGACGAATCCTTCATGCAATGGATGTGATGGACGATGGCCGTTTTAACAAAGTGGCCAACATCATCGGGCAAACCATGCAGTATCACCCGCACGGCGATGCGTCTATCGGCGACGCACTGGTTCAGTTGGGACAGAAGGATTTGCTCATCGATTGTCAGGGTAACTGGGGAAACATTCTGACAGGAGACGGAGCAGCAGCACCCCGTTATATTGAGGCGCGTCTCTCGAAATTTGCACTTGATGTGGTTTTCAATCCAAAGACTACCAATTGGAAACTCTCGTACGACGGACGAAACAAAGAGCCCATTGTCCTGCCTGTCAAGTTTCCGCTTTTGCTGGCGCAGGGTGTCGAAGGCATTGCTGTTGGGCTCGCCTGTAAAATTCTTCCGCACAATTTTATTGAACTGATTGATGCCTCAATCTCATACCTGCGTGGCGAGGCATTCGAGTTGTATCCCGATTTCCCGACAGGCGGATCGGGCGATTTCTCCCGTTACAACGATGGTATTCGCGGTTCGTCTATCAAGGTGCGGGCGAAAATTGAAAAGAAAGACAACAAAACGCTAGTTATTTCGGAGTTACCTTTCGGGAAAACAACTTCTTCGCTCATCGAGTCGATCATCAAAGCCAACGAAAAAGGTAAAATCAAAATCAGGAAAATTGATGACAACACCTCCGATAAGGTTGAAATTATGGTACATCTCGTTCCTGGAATGTCATCCGACAAAACCATCGATGCGCTTTTTGCTTTCACCGATTGTGAGGTTTCAATTTCGCCAAACAGTTGTGTGATAGAAAATGAGAAACCGCGTTTCATGGGTGTCAGCGAAATTCTGAAGGAGAATACCGATCAAACGGTGGCATTACTGAAACTGGAACTCGAAATTAAGCGGGGCGAACTTGAAGATTCCTGGCATTTTTTATCGCTGGAAAAAATATTCATAGAAGAACGTATTTACAAGGATAAAAAGTTCGAAGATTCAGCCAACATGGACGAGGCTATCGACCACATCGACAAGCGGCTCGACCCATGGAAACCAAAGCTGAAGCGGGAAGTGGTACGCGAGGACATCCTGAAGCTGATGGAAATCCGCATGGCCCGAATCCTGAAATTCAACAGCGACAAAGCCAATGATCATTTATTGGCTATTGAGGCCGAAATTGAAGACATCAATAATAAAATAGAGAACATCATTCCGTTTACCATTGAATGGTACGAACGTTTGAAAGCTAAATATGGCAAAGGCCGCGAACGCCGCACCGAAATCCGGAACTTCGAAAACATCATTGCAACTAAGGTGGTGATTGCCAATGAGAAATTGTACATCGACCGCGATGAAGGTTTCATGGGCACCAGCCTTAAAAAGGCCGAATATGTTTGCGATTGTTCCGATATCGATGATGTAATTGTTTTCAGGAAGGATGGGACCTACCTTGTGACAAAAGTTCCAGACAAGGCATTTATCGGCAAAAATATTCAGCATGTAGCGATTTTCAAGAAAAATGATAATCGCACCATTTATAATGTTGTTTACCGCGATGGAAAGAACGGCTCTGTATTTATGAAGCGTTTTGCTGTAACAGGCGTTACACGCGATAAAGAGTACGATGTTACCCAGGGCACAACTGGTTCGCGGATCCTGTATTTCAGTGCTAATCCGAACGGCGAAGCTGAAGTGCTGAAAGTGACGCTGAAACCAAAACCGAGAATCAAAAAGCTGATTTTTGAAGTCGATTTGGGAGAGCTGGCCATTAAAGGGCGCGGCTCAATGGGAAATATCCTGACCAAGTTCGAGATACATAAAATCGCGCTGAAGGAAAAAGGCCTTTCCACGCTGGGCGGCCGCAAGATATGGTTCGATGAAGATGTTTTGCGCCTGAATTCGGACGGACGTGGTAAATTTCTGGGTGAGTTCAGCGGCGACGACATGATTCTGGTGCTGTATAAATCGGGCGAATACCTGCTTTGTAACTTCGACCTGTCGAACCATTTTGATTCTGGCATTTTACTGATCGAAAAATTCAATCCGAAAAAAGTACTCACAGCCGTTTACCTTGACGCAGAACAGGGATTTTATTACGTCAAGCGTTTCCCGATTGAAGAAACGCCGAACCGGAAAGTTGGGTTCATCGGAGAAAATACAGAGAACACACTTTACAGTTATTCCTGGGTTGGCCATCCGCGCCTGCAGCTTGAATTTGGCGGTAAAAATGAAGGTCGCGAACCGGAAATTGTTGAGGTTGATGATTTTATTGGAGTGAAATCGTACAAGGCAAAAGGGAAACGTTTGTCGATATACGAAATCAGCAAAATTGAAGAACTGGAGCCGACCGTTGAAGATGAAGAAGAAACATCTGAAAATGGCGAGGATGACCAGAAGAAAGAGGACATTGATATTCCAAATTTCGACGATCTTTTTAATAAAGATGATTCGGATGGAGAAGGTGACGAGCCCAACCAGATGTCGCTTTTCTAATAAATATTACTGTAAAGAATTTTTGGTGAGATGAGAATTTTCCTGATTGGATACATGGGATGCGGCAAAACGACGCTAGGACGTGAACTTGCCACTGAGCTAAAACTAACTTTTATTGACCTTGACTCTTTTCTGGAAGAGAAATATTTCAAAACCATTCCGCAGATTTTTGCAGAGGAAGGGGAGGAGAGCTTCAGGAGAAAAGAGCGGAAAGTGTTGGAGGAAGTTTCTGAATTCGATGATGTTGTACTTGCAACAGGCGGTGGTGCCCCTTGCTTTTTTGATAACATCGATCTGATGAATCGCGCCGGGTTTTGTATTTTTCTGGATGTGGATGAAGATACGCTGGCAGAACGACTGATTGCTGCTAAAACAGAGCGCCCGCTGATCAAGGGAAAATCGCAGGGCGAGCTGAAACAATTTATTGGCGGGATGCTCGAAAAGCGGCGTCCTTTCTATGAGAAAGCCACTTTTATCCTGCGTGGAAATGCAATCTCAGCTGTTGAAATTACCCGTTTGATTGAAAATGCAGGCAGACCGTAAAACCGCACGCCTCCAAATTTGTTTTCTGATAATCAACACAACTCCAAATAAAATTTTGTCGTGATCGAACTTTGTGCATTGGCTTCGGGAAGTAACGGGAATTGCTATTATATTGGCAACGAGCACGACGCTCTACTAGTCGATGCCGGAATTTCGGCTAAACAAATCATGATTCGGATACAGGAGGCCGGACTCGATGCCTCGAAGATCAGGGGAATTTTCATCACTCATGAGCATACCGACCATGTGAGTGGTGTGCGGGTACTGAGTAATAAACTACGTATTCCTGCCTGGTTTAGTGCCGGAACCTTTTATACCCTTCGCGAAACGGAACGCCCTGCTTTGGTGGAGATATTTGAACCTGGAAAATCAATTGGGATAAAATCGTTTCAGGTGCATCCTTTTTCAAAAAATCACGATGCCGCTGAGCCTGTTTCTTTTCGTGTTGAGCACGATGGCTGGCAGGTTGGTGTTTTTACTGATATTGGTGAGGCGTGTGACCGTGTCATCAGTCATTTGAGGCAGTGCCATGCCTTGTTCCTCGAAACTAATTACGACGAAAAGATGCTTTGGGAAGGCAGTTATCCTTATGTGCTCAAGCGGCGCGTTGCTTCTTCACACGGTCACCTTTCAAACGATCAGGCTTTTGAGTTACTGCGCGACCATGCTGGTCCCGAACTGGTACAAGTTTTTCTGAGTCACCTTTCCGGAGAAAACAACCGGCCCGAAATTGCTGCTACAAGATTTGAATCGCTTAGCGACCGATTTAATGTAAAACTCACATCCAGAAGCACATTCAGCGACTTGTGCAGGCTCCGCTAGAAACAAAAAAAGCCTTGCTCTATCAGCAAGGCTTCCTTCAAGCAATTTTTTAAAATATTAGACTATACTAGTTTAACATTTACCGCGTTCAAACCTTTTCTACCTTCCTGAAGTTCGAAGGTTACGTCGTCATTTTCTCTGATTTTATCGATCAGACCTGAAACGTGAACAAAGAATTCTTTGTCAGACTCGCTGTCTTTGATAAAACCAAATCCCTTTGACTCATTAAAAAATTTTACTTTACCTGTTTTCATAATAAAATTAAAAAAATATTGAATGTTGGTGCGAAGATAGACAATTTTAAGTGAGAACGAATGTTTTGATCAATAAAAATGCTGATTTCTAATAAAATATATGGGCTTAATCTGACTAAAAAGAGGTTTTTTAAGCACTGATACGATCTTCTGGTGCCTGATTTCTGGCAAAAATAAGCCGTTTACCCCAAAGAAGCAACCGGCTGTGATATGAAAAGATTTTTGATTTTCTGCTGATTATTCGTTCAGTAGATTGTTGCTCAATGCCTGAAGCATTTGTTTCTTGACGCTCGTCTTTACCAGTACAGAAATGTTGTGGCGGCTTCCGCCATAAGAAATCATCCTGATTGGGATGTCTTTTACTGCTGCAAAAATTTTGGCGGCAGAGCCTGTTTCTTCAGCAATGAAATCGCCAACGATACAAACAATTGACTGATCAGTGTCAACTTCAACTTCCCCGTATTCCTTCAGCTCCGAAACTATTTCTTTCAGGTGTTTGGTATTGTCGATGGTGAGTGAAACAGCCACCTCTGAAGTGGAGATCATGTCGATCGGTGTTTTGAAAAACTCGAAAATTTCGAAAATGTTTTTCAGGAAACCATACGCATTCAACATTCGGTACGAGCGAATTTTAATAGCCGTGATGCCGTCTTTGGCAGCTACGGCTTTCATGCCTTTTCCCTGCGATTGCGCTGTGATGAGCGTTCCCGGATCAGATGGGTTCATCGTGTTTTTCAGGCGAACAGGTATATTCTGAAGTTTTGCAGGCAAAACCGTTTGCGGGTGTAGGATTTTTGCACCAAAATATGCGAGCTCGGCTGCTTCTTCAAAGGATAATTGATCTATTTTCTTTGTGTTCTCAACAAATCGCGGGTCGTTGTTATGAAAGCCGTCAATGTCGGTCCAAATTTCTACTTCTTCGGCATCGATGGCAGCGCCGATCAGCGTTGCTGTGTAGTCGCTGCCTCCGCGCTGAAGGTTGTCGACGTTTCCTTCTTCGTTCCGGCAAATGAACCCTTGCGTGATATAATAATCGGCACCGGCATGATTTTTCAGTACTTCGGCCACATGTTCGCGGATGAAATACGAATCGGCGGCTTTGTCGCTGTCAATTTTCATGAAATCGAGTGCCGGAAGATATGCGGCATTGTGTCCGTTTTCAATCATCAATTCAGTAAAGAGAGCTGTTGAAAGCAACTCGCCCTGGGCCACGACGGTGTTTTCGCCTACTTCGGTAAATTCTCCGGAAGTGAATGATTTGATTGTTTGAAAAATATCCGAAACGATGACTTTTCCTTTTTCCTTTTTCTCAGGAGTTGTATATAAGTCGTTAACTACTTTATAGTACTTCTGTTCTAATTGGCTAATGACTTGGCGGGCAGAGTCTTTGTTTTTCTTCTGAAGGTAATTGGCAATTTCGACTAGCGAATTGGTTGTGCCCGACATTGCCGACAAAACCACCAATTTTTGATTTCCATCGGCAATGAGCTGCATTACAGCCCGCATATTTTCTACCGATCCTACGGAGGTTCCTCCAAATTTCAATACTTTCATTCGTAGCTATCTTAATTATTTTGTTCGATCATCAATCATATTTTCAGATCACCATTCCTTTGGTACACCCGATTTTCTTCCGAAAAACCGGTGGCGTTTCTCTCAGTATAAAACTGCTTATTTAAAAGAAGTTGTGACTAAAAATCCTGTGGCTGCAAAGATGTGAAATATTTTCGAAATCGGATACTTAAATTACAAATCGGAAGCAATTTATACTGATTTTTTAGGATTTCGTGTTTTTGTTGGTCGTTTGCGCCCAAAATTCTTTCAGATTGAAAGTTGTGCACGTTGTGGGTTCGCATCCGGAGATGTTAAAATGTCCCGAAAATAGTGTGTTTGGCCGAATTGAACCAAATAGTGGAATAAATATGGAACCCATCCCTGTTTGTGTTTAGTTTTCGTTCGATGCTTAAAACAGGCTCTCCTGCCGGTAGCCTCAATAGTTTCCCGATTCGTTCGTCGGCCTTGATTGCCTTCAGTTTTTGCTCGCCACCTTTGATTTCAATTTGGTATTGGGTTCTCAGAATTTCGAAGAGGGACTTGTTTTCGAACGAACGACTGGTAAACCGCGTCAGATTAATATTGGGCAGATGGTTGATGTCGTAAAAAACCGGTTGACTGTCGACTAGCCGGAGGCGCTCCATATAAATACAACCAGATTCTCGTTCCACAGAGCTAAGCTCAAATGGAAACTGTGCCGGCCAAGGTTTTATTTGAGGTTTTTGCAGAATTTGGGTTTGCAGATATTGGTCGCCGATAGCCGACGCTGTTCCGGAGATGCTTAAAATTCCGATATCCTGTGGTGGCTTCCTCACAATGCTGCCTTTGCCCTGTTTCTTTTGTATAAAGCCTTCCTGAACGAGTACCTCAAGCGCTTGCCGCACGGTCGGGCGGGTTATGTTGTGAACGGCGCAAAGCTCATTTTCTGATGGAAGCAAACTTCCTTCTGCGTAAACACCTGATAGGATGTGTTTTCGTAGAATTTCGTAGATTTTTTTGTATTGGGGTAATTTGTTTTCGTCACTCATAATTCGGTGATTTTGACCCAAAAATAGTAAATTTTTTCTATTTTTTAAAATTAACTTGTAAATACAAGTTTAATGATGTAGTTTTGGATCGATCTAAAATACTTGATTCTATTTGCTAGTATAATAAGTGTTTTGAGATGGGTATTTATATTAGTTGTGTTTACAAGTTTATTAAAGTTGTTAAAACAAATTAGATATGGCAATTCCGGTTTTAATGCCTCGTCAGGGGCAATCTGTTGAGACCTGCATAATAGGTGAATGGTACAA
>JAEWME010000166.1 GCA_023393265.1 Bacteroidota bacterium
TATGCAACAACCTTCATGGTGCTGGGTGTCGATAAAAGCAAGGAATTACTGAAAAAGCTTCCGGGAATCGACGTTTATTTTGTGTACAGCGACGAACAGGGTAATTACCAGGTTTTCTTTACCGACGGAATGAAGAAAATGATCGTGGAAGAGGAATAACGCAAACTCCTATTCGTGGATGAAACGCTTGATGTCTTTCAACTCGCCACCAAGCACCAGCATATCGTTCTCCTTGAACTCGATTTCAATTTTGTCGTCATTTTCAGCAGCAGTTGCCGACGAATAAATCAACCGGTGGTTTCGTTTCAGGGCTACAATTTTCAGGTGAGTTTCTTTCCTGAAGCTTACTACCGATCGCTTCTTCCCAACAAGCGATTCAGGAACAAGCATATCTACTATTTTGAACGAATCGGTAATGGAGAAGAGATTCTGAATGCCTTTTAGCGGAAGCATTTGCGCTATAATCCTGGCCGACTCGTATTCCGGATTAATTGTCTCGGTTACCCCAATTGCATTCAGTACGGTGAGGTGAATGGACGAACTCTCCCGGCAAATTACCCTTGAAGCGCCAAACTTGCGCAACAATGCCGCAATCTGAACCGAAATACCAAAGTCGTTTCCAATACAGACCACGAAAACATCTGCTTCCTTGATGGGCAACAAGCGGAGCGCGTGCGGATCGGTTGCGTCCAGACAAATGGTGTTCGTAACAGCATCCTTGAAATATTCAACCCTGTTCAAATCGTTATCAACACCCAGCACGTCGTGCCCAAGCGAGGTGAGGATTTTGGCCAGCGAAGCCCCGAAACTTCCAAGTCCGATAGCAACAATATTCATAATATGAGCTTATTAAGTAATAATCAAATTTTCTTTCGGATAGCGGTACAACGAAGCAGAACCAAACCCCTTGGCCAATGACAACAAAAGGGTAATACTGCCCATTCGACCCACATACATCAAAACAATCAGGATATACTTCGACGGAGTCGACAAGTGCGGCGTGAGGTCGAGCGACAAACCGACCGTACCAAAAGCCGAAAAACATTCAAAAAGTATCCTGAACATGCCATACTGACCATCGAAGGTAAAAACCCCGAAGGCACCAAACACAATCGTAAAAATCGAAATCGTGATAATTGCAAAAGCTTTATTCACCGAATATTCGTGAATTTCGTAGCGGTGAACTTCGATGTGATTTTTTCCCCTGATGATACGAACGGCATTCATAATGGCAAGCGCAAATGTGCTGGTTTTAATACCACCACCGGTTGACACAGGCGAGGCCCCGATCCACATCAGGAAAGTCATTACCAGAACCGACGGCATTGAGAGCGAAGCCATTGAGAACGAGTTAAAACCGGCGGTTCGCGGGGTAACCGACTGGAAAAAGGAAGTAACTAACCGCGCTTTAAACCCCATTCCTTCCTGAGAATGATCGGCCTCGAAAAACATGAACGACAACGTACCAAACACAATCAGCAGGAACGTTGCAAAAATCACGATCTTCGAATTCAGCGTAATCATATTCACCCGGTGAACATACGATTTTCGGGTTCTGAAATACTCAAAAATCCATTTCGCCTGACTTTTACAGTACTGGTATAAATTGAGCAAAATCGGAAACCCGATACCGCCCAGAACAATCAGATTGGCAATCCAGATCTGCATGTTATAATTTGTCCTGATCCGTGCATCGTAAAGGTTATCAGTTAATGTAGAAAAGCCTGCATTACAGAAAGCAGAAACAGAATGAAATATCGAAAACCGAAGGTTGTCGGACATGGAACCTAGTGCATTCTTTTCGAGCGACAAATAAATCATCGCCGCCCCGATTCCTTCAATCAGCAGGGTGATCAGCACCACCTTCATCAAAGACTTCAGGATGGCATCAAAACTATCCTCACTCAGATAGTCGCGCAACATTGATTGCTCCCGAAAAGTAGACTTCTCCTTGAAAAAGATTCCAAAGAAACTGGTAATCGTCATTACTCCAATCCCGCCAATCTGGATGAGCGCCAGAATGACAAATTTCCCCAGGAAGGTGTAACGTGTCGCTGTATCAACAACGGTTAGTCCCGTTACGCAAACAGCGCTGGTGGCCGTAAAAATAGCGTCAGTGAAAGCAATTGGCTTGGTTGTCGACATGGGCAACATCAAAAGCATGGCTCCAACAAAAATGAAAAAAGCAAAACTCACCATGAATAACTGAGCGGGGTTCATCACCTTAATCAGCACATTAATCTCCATTCGGGAAAGTTCCAGAAAGAAGAGTAAAAACGACAGCATTTGTATTCCTGAAGTCTGGTAAAGGTAATATTCGAAGGTGTCGCCATAGCTTAATACCGAGCTGGGCAGAAAGAATAAAATCAGGAAAAAGCCCATCACCAGTTGTGTGAAAAATACCTTTCTATTTCCGGTACTTCCCCTGAAGAAAATTGCCCTGATAAGGTACAAGCCACCAATGATGATATAGCTGATTTGAAAGTAATGGTTATGTATCTGGAACATCGAGACCCTGTCGGAACTAGGGAAACCGATGTCTTTGATCGCTAAAACAAATAAACCAAGTGTGAAAACAAACAGTATTCGATTGATGATACTTCTCAGACTCAGCAGGTCAGCTTTCCAGTCAAATCGCTTAAAATATTTCCTGATTAGTTGCATAAAAAAGTTCAAAGCGTAACAAAATTAGTCAGATTTGCCTAATAACCTCATATCGTGCAATCTTTTATTCAGAATTCAGAAAAGCGTAACATGGTATGAAATAAACAATAACGAACACAATTTCCTGGGGAGGAACACTTAAATAGTCGCCGATGTTTTCTGGTTTTCAAGTTGGTAAACTAGCAATATTGTACTATTTTTGCGCCGATTTACAAGTTTTACAAACGTCTGTCGCGCACAGATTATCATGCTGCTAATGTTTACATACGTATCCCGTTTTATTCTTAAAAACCGAACTTTCCTAATCGTAACGCTGGCAATTCTCACTGTATTCATGGCCTTCAAAGGTCAGGGAGTAAAAATGTCATACGAAAATTCTTCGTTACTGCCCGAAAAAGATTCTACACGCATCGCCTATGAAGAATTCAGGAAAATGTTTGGCGAAGATGGAAACGTGATCGTCATTGGCGCTGTGAATCCCGACATTTTTGAAATCAGCCAGTTCACTGCATGGTCCGATTTGGGTAACCAGATTCGCACCATCGACGGCGTTCAGGAGGTGGTGAGCATTACGCGGGCCATCAACCTGAGTAAAAACGAAGAGACACATCAGTTCGCCATTCGTCCGGTGATGGCGCACAAGCCACAAACGCAAGCAGAAGTCGACAGTCTGAAAAACATCATTTTAGGCCTGAAGTTTTACGAGGGAATGCTTTACAACCCGAAGACAAAGGCTACGCTAATGACCATCACACTCGACAAGCGAAAGCTAAACGACAAAATGCGAATTCCGCTCATCGAAAAAATTGTCGAAACCGTTCAGGCATACAGCGCACAAAATAAGGTCGAGATACATTACTCCGGAATGCCATACATCCGCACGGTTACCATGCAAAAAATCAAGCATGAACTGTTCATGTTTATCATCATCAGCATCGCGGTGGCAGCGCTCATCCTGTTTATGTTTTTCCGGTCAATCAAAGTGGTGCTCAGTTCGCTGCTGGTCGTTGCAATCAGCATCATGTGGGTGCTCGGTACGCTGGCCCTGTTCAACTACAAAATAACCATCCTGACTGGCGTCATCCCGTCGCTGATCGTCATCATCGTCATTGAAAACTGTATTTATATCCTGAATAAATATCACTGGGAATTCAAGAGCCACGGCAATAAAATGAGGGCGCTTTCGCAGGTTATCCACCGCATTGGCTTTGCTTCACTAATGACTAATGCAGCAACTGCTCTTGGTTTCGCAGCATTCATACTTATTCCCAATCAGTTGCTTCGCGAATTTGGCGTGATAACTGCCATCAACATCATGGTGCTTTATGTGCTTTGCATTGTACTGCTGCCCATCATTTTCAGTTTGCTGGCGCCGCCAACTCCAAAACAACTAAAACACCTCGACAGCAATTTCTTCGGCGCCGTGCTCGAGAAGATTATCTACCTGATCAGCTACCGACGAAACATGATTTATAGTATTGCCGCCGGACTTATTTTACTTGGAGGCATCGGGCTCAGCATGATGAAAACTTCAGGAAAAGTGGTAGACGACTTCAGGAGTGACGACCCCATTTACCTCGACCTGAAATTTTTCGAACACCATTTTGGTGGTGTGATGCCTTTCGAAATCTCCATTGACACAAAAAAGAAAAATGGTATTCTGAATTACGCAACCATCCAGAAAATTGACAAGTTGCAGAATACAATCAACGAGCATCCCGAATTTTCGAAGCCGCTGTCGCTGATTGAAGTATTCAAATTTGCCCGGCAGGCATATTATGGTGGCGACTCATCGAAATATGCGCTACCCAGTTCGATGGAGAAAAATTTTATTTTGGGTTACATTCCGCAGAAAATTTCGGAAGGAAACGGGGGCAATGGTACGGATTTGCTGAAATCGTTTATCGACAGCACCAAACAAATCACCAGAATAAGTTTCCAGATGGCTGACGTAGGCACCAAACACATGGATTCGTTAATGAGTGATATTTTGCCTAAAGTTGACAGTATTTTCGATCCGGGCAAATACGAGGTAACCGTAACCGGCAACAGCGTGGTTTATGCCAAAGGAACCAATTTCCTCATCAAAAACCTGTTCGAGAGTGTACTCATAGCCATCGGGTTAATTTCGCTGTTGATGGTTTTCCTGTTCTCGTCGGCCCGAATGATTCTGGTTTCGATGGTTCCAAATATTATCCCTTTGATTATTACGGCAGCCATCATGGGCTTTTCCGGTATACCAATCAAACCGTCAACAATTATCGTTTTCAGTATTGCGCTCGGAATTTCGGTAGACAATGCCATTCAGTATCTTTCGCGCTACAGGCACGAGTTGAAAGCCACCAACGGCAACATCAAGCAATCGGCGCTCAGCGCGCTGGAGGAAGCTGGTTTCAGTATGATTTATACCAGCATCGTACTCGTCCTCGGGTTCAGCGTTTTCATCGTTTCTGCTTTTGGAGGAACGCAGGCACTTGGGATCCTGATCTCGACAACCTTGCTGATTGCCATGTTCTTCAATATCCTGGTTTTGCCATCGCTGTTGCTTACACTCGACAAACGACTGGTTAGCAAAGCATTCACCGAACCGATTATTGAAATTTACGAAGAAAACGAGAACGAAAACAAAGAACTGGAAGCCGAATTTCCGGATGAATCGGGAACTACTCAGCCGGAAAAATAACCCATAACAGCAAGCTTCTGCCGAAACTCATTTTGCTTTTCCTTTAATGGAAAAGTAAGCTGATTGTTGTATTTTTATGTCGTTAACCTAAAAAACAACATCCAATGAAAAGGCGTTTGCTAATTCTTTTTGCTATCTTTTGGTTCGCCAACCACCTTCCTATTCTTGCACAAACCTTAACGTTGAAACAGAATAATCCGACCGGAGTATACAAAAGAGGCGAAAAAATTAAGATTACCGCACTCGCCAAAGCACAGGCAAACGACACACTTTGGGTGAAAGTGCTGAAAAATAATAACCAGGTGATTCAGGAGAAAGCTATTTCGCCGGTAACCGATTCGATGATGATTTTTGAAGGTTCATCGCGTAAACCTTGCTCCATCATGATTGATGCAAAGCTGAACGGTGAGAGACAGGTAACCGGCACCATTATTAATCCACAGAAATTGAAGCCCGGCACAAAACGGCCTTCTGATTTCGACGCTTACTGGAAATGGGAAAAACAAAACATGAAATCGCTAAAGATGGAAGTTCACTCAGCGCGTGTTGAACTTGAAGAATCTGGATACGCTTGTTACGACACCGAGATTAACTGCACAGGCTCGAAGCCAGCCCGGGGATATTTTGCCAAGCCCGAAAAAGCGAAGTTCAAATCGTTGCCGATCGTTTTGCTGGTTCATGCCGCAGGAGTAAAAGGTTCGTGGTGCAAATCGAAAGTGGAAGACGCGCTTCGGTACGCCAAAATGGGAAATGGCGCACTTTGCTTCGACCTGAACGCTCACGGAATGCTCAACGGACAGCCCGACGAATACTACGAAAATTTGGAATCGGGAGAACTAAAAAACTATTACGCGCAGGGGCTGGAAAACCGCGAAGATTTTTATTTCAGGGGAATGTACCTGCGGTTGTTGCGAACGATCGACTTTTTAACGAGACAGCCCGAATGGGACAAAAAGCGCATCATCGTGATTGGCGAAAGCCAGGGAGGCGGGCAAGCGTTGGCAGCCGCCGGCCTTGATTCGCGTGTGACCGCAGTGGTAGCAACAGTTCCGGCGATGTGCGACTTTGGCGGCACACTCGCCGGACGAAAAGGTGGCTGGCCTCAACCCTTCGAACGTGCCGCCGACATGGAAAAGATGAAAAAGGTCCTTCCGTATTTCGATGCGGCTCACCTGCTGAAAAACTCAAAAGCAACCATTGTCGTCGAAATTGGCTTATCAGATCAGACCTGTCCGTCCACATCCATTTACGCTGCAATCAATCAGGCTAATGGAAAGCGAATCGTTTATCCTGTGACTTATCGGGAACATTCGTGGCCAACCGCAGAACAGCGAAAACACTGGGACCCGATGGTTTTTAATCAGAAAAACCAGTTTGTAGAGAATTTCCTGAAATAGCTTTCTATAGGAATTTGATGGCATCCAGCTTGACTTTCATCGAATCTATGTGAGTCGTATAGCTTTTCATGTTGGTTTCCATGATTGGCTCTGTTGGCGGAGATTTTATGGTCAGCGGATTTACAGGCGTTCCGTTCAGGAAAACCCTGAAGTCGAGATGCGGACCTGATGCCAAACCTGTCATTCCCACAAAACCAATCAACTGTCCCTGATGCACCCGCACTCCCGTGGAAATTCCGGGGGCAAATTTACTGAGGTGCATGTAACTGGTAGTGTATGCCGAGTTATGCTTAATTTTCAGGTAATTTCCTCCACCCGCGGCCTGATAGCCCTTTGCAACAACAGTTCCGTCTCCAATAGACATAACCGGCGTTCCGGTTGGCGCTGCATAATCCACACCATGATGTGGACGGTAGATTTTCAGGACCGGATGAAACCTCGAATTCGAAAATTGAGAACTAATGCGGGAAAATTTCAGCGGTGCCTTCAGAAAAGCTTTCTTCAGGCTTTTTCCCTTTTCGTCGAAATAACTGTCCTCATTGCCCTGAGTAAAGCGAAAGGCATAAAAATCCTCGTTGGAATGGACAAATTGCGCAGCAAAGATGCGCCCGATACCAATTGACTTTCCGAAAACAAAATTCTCTTCGTAAACTACCCTGAACTTATCACCTTTTTGTAGTCCATAAAAATCGATCGACCAGGCGTAAATATCGTTGGCAAGCGCAAGTGCCAGATCGGTGTTCAGCGCCTGTTCTGCAAAGGTTTTCCAGAGCGACGAGTTAATAACACCGCTCGCTGTTTTCACCTGCGTAATAATAGGCTTTTTGCCACGTGAAACCCGGAGGCTATCTTTTAAATCATAAACTACATAATCAACCGGATCGATCTCATAAATGAAATAGTCGACTTTTGATGAGTCTGTACGGTTTTTAAAAAAGTAAAAGGCATTGTTCACTTTCAGTCTCCTGACGTCAAAAGTAAGCAGCGATTTTTTCGATATTTCGTCCACCCTCGCCATCGAAATACCTTCGCGGGTAAGGATCGTGGAAAGGTTCTGTCCTGATCTGACCACTCCGGGAACCAGCTTAAATGAATCGACCGGCAGGTTGAACAGCAAAACCGGCTCAGGCTTTTTCGCTTCGGCCTCCTCTTGTTTGGCCAGTTCGGCCATGGTGCGTTTAGTATCGTAATAGTCGTAAACGAAATAAGCAACCTGCAATAAAACAATGAACGTAACCACCCAGATCAGGACTTTTCTTAATCGTCCGTACTTCTTCAAAATATTCAGTTTCATCAGTTTAATTTTACGAATTTCCGGCTCGGCGCCTGAGTCGGCTGAATCCTTGCCTGTATCTTCCCTCTCACAGTTCCCTTCCTTCAAAAGTAGCAAAATATGACAGGCTTCTCAAAACAACCTATAACAAATCAGCAACACAACATTCATAGTTAACGAAATAATTTCCGTAAACCGCTGGTTTTCGATGTTTAAGGAGTACCGAAAAATTCTTTAAAAAATGTTAAAGGAAAAACGGCTCTGTTAGCCTTTTATTTTATCAAATCCCTGACCATAAACACCCATCACGCTGGCCATCGAAATAAAGGCATCAGGATCAATCTCTTTTATTTTCCTGAAGATAATGCTGCTTTCCTTTTTCCTTACAATGGTCATCACAACCTTTACGTCCTGTTGTGTATACCATCCGGTTCCGTTGAGAACTGTAACACCGCGTATCGCCTCGTTATTAATAAAGTCAGCAATCTCGTCGTACTTCTTCGAAAAAATAAAGATCTGCGCTGAAGCATTCGAGCCGCTCAGGAAAGCATCGATGGTATAGGAAACCACAGCCATCGAAACAAAACCGTACACCATTTTATCGAGTGAATGCACAAGAAAATAGGAAGAGCCAATGATAATCACGTCGCAGTACATGATGATTCGTCCGGGGCTGATATTGCGATATTTGTTTACGATCATCGCGATGATGTCGGTGCCGCCGGTTGAACCACCCCGCGAAAAAACCAGACCAATGCCAACACCACCCATCATACCGCCCAAAACTGCTGACAAGAAGTTATCGGAAATAATGGCACCCGGGAAAAAGCTTTGCGGCACTGCAAAAAGCAACGAAAGTACCACCATGCTGAAAACAGTTTTAATGCCAAAACTGGCTCCAAGTACTTTGATGGCTATACCAACCAAAACCACATTGATGGCAAAGAATGTCAAGCCGATCGGGATTTTGGTACTGTAGAAAATAACGGCGGCCAGACCGCTGATGCCGCCACCTGTGATTTTAGCCGGAACAAGGAACAACGTCCACGAAAGCACATACAGGATTAATCCTGTCGACATTATCGCATAGTCTTTGACGATCGTCTGCAGTTTTTCCTTTTTCGCCATGTTTTGCAGTTGAATTTTCATGCAAAATACTGAATTAAAATTGAGGCGCAAAAAAACCTCCTTGAACCCGGCTTATAAATGCCAAAAGTCATTTAATTGATTTATTAAGGAAAAAAACATTTTGCCGGCGATTTGACCGATGAAAACCGTCGGATCACCCTCTTCGACCTTCCTTTTTTGTATTTTTGAAGCATGATTTCATTTCCAAACGCGAAAATTAACCTCGGACTGTACATCACAGAAAAACGTCCGGACGGGTTTCACAACCTGGAAACTATTTTTTACCCGGTTGGCTGGAGCGATGCACTCGAAATCGTTGTGTCGGACGAGCTTAGGTTTACAACCAGCGGCATCCACATCGACGGAGATCCGGATAAAAATCTGGTAATGAAAGCATATCGGCTGTTGTGCAAAGATTTCGACCTCCCGAAACTCAATATTCACCTGCACAAGCAAATTCCCTTTGGTGCCGGCCTCGGCGGTGGTTCATCAGATGCCGCCCATATGCTGATGCTCCTCAATAA
>JAEWME010000073.1 GCA_023393265.1 Bacteroidota bacterium
AAGCCAGTCGGAACAATACAATCCTCAGCAAAGCGGGAAAAAAACAGAATATAATTCCCGTCAATCGCAACAGCGAGTGCAGGAAAGCCAGAAGCGCGAACAGATGACCAGGGAAAGAGGTAATAACCGGATGGAATCGGTACAAAGAGGCTCTGCTCCCAAAGCAAAATCAGCAAACGTTCAGAAAGAAACCAGGACAAAAAGTGAGCCCAGACAAAGTTCACGCAGCACAAAAAAGGCTGAATCAGAGAAAAAAGACAATTCACGCGGAAGCGGAAGAAGATAGTTATAAATCAAAACGATAAGCATTGACTAAAAATTCGATTTTACTGAAGACACTCCGCGGAGAGAAAACCGAGCGGCCACCCGTTTGGTTTATGCGGCAGGCAGGACGAGTGTTGCCTTCGTACATGAAAATTAAAGAAGATTATACCTTCTGGCAGATGATGCAAAATCCGGAAGTAGCGGCCAAAGTGACGCTGCTTCCGGTTGATGATTTAGGCGTCGATGCCGGAATTCTTTTCTCCGATATTTTGGTCATTCCCCACGCGCTGGGAATGGGGCTCGAATTCAACGACAGCGGCCCGCTGTTCGATAAGCCACTGGCCTATCGCGAAAATCCACTGGCAGGGCTCAATCCCGATCCTTCGAAACTGAATTACATCTACGAAGTGATCGACGAAATCAACCGCACCAAACGCGATGACACACCACTGATTGGATTCTGCGGCGCCCCACTTACAGTTTTGCTGTTCATGCTTCAGGGTTTAGGCAGGAAAGGCGATTTTCCTGAAGCCATCAAATTCATTTATGAAAATAAGGAAACCACTAAAAAACTCATCGAAGTGGTGACCGACCTGTCGGTGATTTACGCGAAAGAACAGGTTGCCCATGGGATAGACGTTTTTCAGTTATTTGATACTCATGCCGGACTGATTCCGGCCGATTTGTACCAGGAATTGTTTATGCCATCAACCCGGAAAATTGCGGCTGCCGTGCGCGAAAAGGGTGTGCCGTTTATCTTTTTCCCGAAAGGACTAGGAACCGGAATTGCCCAAATTACTGCCGACGACTGCGACTACCTGAGTATCGACTGGCAAACGCCGCTCAACCTGGCCCGAAAACTCGTCGATCCGAAAGTCGGACTTCAGGGAAATGTTGACCCCCGATTGTTATATGCTTCGCAGCCCGAAATTGAAAAAGCGCTGGAACCGTACATCGGGTTTGGCAAAAACAATCAGAACTGGATATTCAACCTCGGTCATGGTTTCATGCCGGGCATTTCATACGAAAACGCGCTGTTCCTCGCCGATTGGGTGAAACGAACAGACTGGAAACGATAAAAATGTTTCGGGTTACGTGTTGCGTGTTTCGGAAAAATCCAACTTGCAACCCGTAACTCGCAACTCATAACAATTTAGAGCTATGACTAATCGCGAATTACTCGAAAAATATAATTACCCGGTGCCGCGGTACACGAGCTATCCACCGGCCAACTTTTTTACTGAAAGTTTTGGCCCAAGCGATTTCCTGAAAGCGGTGGACGATTCGAACCAGTGGCAGCCGGAAAACATTTCGATCTATGTTCACATCCCATTTTGCCTGAAATTGTGCTATTTCTGTGGATGCAATTCGTATGCACTGCGTAAGGAAGAAGTGGTAAAAGCCTATCACGAAGCATTGCTACAGGAAATCAGGATGGTTACTTCACGGATCGGCAAAAACCGCAAGGTATCGCAGATTCATTACGGTGGCGGTACGCCCAATGCGGTTCCGGTGGAATACCTTCAGGAAATAAACGAATTGCTGTTCGCCACTTTCGAGTTTATTCCCGATCCTGAGATCGCCATCGAAGTCAACCCGGCCTACCTCACCTACGAGCAAATGACCGGCCTGAAAAAAGCCGGATTCAACCGCTTCAGTTTAGGAATTCAGGATTTTAACACCGAGGTGCTCGATGCCGTGAACCGCGAACAGGCAGCCCTTCCGGTGCAGGAAATCATGGCATTTCTGAAAAAGGATTCGCCGAAAATGGCCGTGAACCTCGATTTCATTTACGGTTTGCCCAGGCAAACGGCAGCCAATTTTGCCGAAACAATCGCTAAAGCCATCGAGCTTAAACCCGACCGTTTGGTGACGTTCTCGTATGCCCATGTGCCGTGGGTGAGCAAAATTCAGAAGCAGCTTGAAAAAGAAGGCTTGCCTGCTCCGGATGAAAAAATTAAAATGTATGAAGCGGCCCTTGCACTGATGACACAAAACGGCTACGAAGCCATCGGGATGGACCATTACGCTAACGCGAACGATGAACTGACTGTTGCCCGCCGAAACAAACAGTTGCACCGCAATTTTCAGGGTTATTGCACCCGCCGCACGACTGGTCAGGTTTATGCCTTTGGCGTGACCGGGATCAGCCAGTTGGAAGGCGTTTACGCTCAAAATACCAAATCGATCGACGAATATATTGAAACGATAAACAAAGGCGAATTAACGACGATAAAAGGCTATGCGCTCACTCCTGAGCAGATTGTTGTTCGCGAAGTAATTACAGAACTGATGTGCAACGAGCAGATCGTTTGGGCCGACCTTGGCAAAAGGCTTGGTAAAACTGCCGAAGAAGTGAAACAACACACCACTTACAATCCCGAATTGTTGCAGCAGTTTGCCGACGACGGAATTATCAGCCTTTCCGAAGAAAAAATACAAATTACAACAGAAGGACAGTTGTTTATCCGGAATGTGGCAGCTTCGTTCGATCCGCTGCTGAAATCAGGACAAACCAATTTTTCGAAACCAGTTTAATCATTGACGATTTTAAAAATTTACGATTTACCGTTCTTCCATAAATATTAATTAACGACCTATAAACAAAGCATCTGGGGTTCAGCCCTGAAAGGGCGAAATATTTGTAGCCCGGGGCAAACGACGAAGGAGCGTCGCCCCGTGGCGAGAATAAGAAAAAAGAAAACCGTCCGGGCCAAATCGTTGTTCAAAGAATTGACTTTCTTCGGACGGAATTGAGATCGCACCCGATAAAGAAATTACAAAAAGAAACGAGCACAAATCATTAAAAAAACATTCAGTTCATGGCAGATTCTGTAAATCCTGATGTGGTAATCATAGGCGCCGGATTAACCGGGCTGACGATGGGCGTTTACCTGAAAAAAGCAGGAATCAATTTCCTGATTGTCGAAAAATCTGCAAAAACCGGCGGCGTGATACAAACCGTCAGCGAACAGGGTTTTGTGTACGAAACAGGTCCCAACACAGGTGTTGTGTCATATCCCGAAGTAGCTGAACTGTTTGAAGAACTGGCAGGGAAATGCGAACTCGAAACCGCCAATCCCGCCGCCAAACGACGCCTGATCTGGAAAAACAATCAGTGGCATGCCCTGCCCTCGGGTTTGTGGTCGGCCATTACAACGCCACTTTTCACGCTGGGCGATAAATTCAGGATTTTGGGTGAACCCTGGCGAGCTCCGGGAACCGACCCAAACGAGAACTTATCCAGCCTGGTAAAACGACGCTTAGGCAAAAGTTTTCTCGATTACGCTGTCGACCCTTTTGTTTCGGGCGTTTACGCCGGAAACCCCAACGAATTGGTGCCCAAATATGCTTTGCCCAAACTATGGAAGCTGGAGCAGGAATATGGCAGTTTCATCCGAGGAACGATAAAAAAGGCGAAACTGCCCAAAACCGATCGTGACAGGAAAGCCACCCGTGAAGTGTTTTCAGCCAAAGGCGGATTGGGGCGCATGATCGAAGCCATGACAGAAACGATTGGGCCGGAACATCTTTTGCTTTCAGCAGAAACAATGGTCAAACGCACTGAAAACGGATTTCAGCTTCAGGTTACCACTCCGGAGGAATTGCTAAATATTGAGCCTAAATTCCTGGTGACAACCTGCGGCGGATATGCCCTGGGCGATTTATTCCCCTTCCTGACAGAAGAAGAAACGGCACCGTTCAATGCGCTTCGGTACGCTTCGGTGACCCAGGTTTTACTGGGTTTCAAAAAGTGGAAAGGCACCGACCTGAATGCTTTTGGCGGACTCGTTCCGGGCAGGGAAAACAAAAATATACTTGGGGTGTTATTTACCTCGTCGTTCTTTGAAGGCCGCGCCCCGAAAGGCGGAGCGCTGTTGTCGGTATTTATGGGAGGAACCAAACGGCCCGAAATTGCCCAAATGAGCAACGACCAAATTGAGGCGCTCATTAACAAGGAAATGCCGCGAATGATGAGCAACCGTTCGTTCAATCCCGACATCATTCGCATCCATCGCTATGCCAAAGCGATCCCTCAATACACCGAAACCAGCGAACAACGTTTTGAGATGATCGAACGCCTCCAGCAAAAATATCCGGGATTGGTACTGGCCGGAAACATCCGCGACGGAATCGGGATGGCCGACCGCATCAAACAGGGACGCAGCATCGCAGAAGAACTGGCAGCAAGCATTGGAAGCAAGAATTAACAGTTTGCCGGTCATCCCGAATTTATTTCGGGATCTGCTGTCAAATGCGGGGATCTTGAAACAAGTTCAGGATGACGCTTCATAAATTCTGGTGCGATTTGAAACTATAACAAAAAACAACTGATTGTGAGCGTAAAGAGAACTGCCGCTGTTTACAGAGAAATTCAACAAACCATTTGCCGGACGCTGGAAGAAGCAGATGGCTCCGGAAAATTCCTTCAGGATTCGTGGAAAAAAGAAATTGGCTCGGGACTGACCTGCGTGATGCAAAACGGCGCCATCGTTGAAAAAGCGGGCGTAAACTTCTCGCATGTCCAGGGCGATTTCAACGAAAACATGTCGCTGATTCCGGGCGAAAAAGCCACCAAATTCGAAGCAACCGGCATCTCATCCATCCTTCACTCCGGAAACCCGTTCGTGCCAACCATTCACATGAATGTACGCCATTTCGCGCTCGACAACGGATCGTCGTGGTTTGGCGGCGGCATCGACCTCACGCCCATGTATGTTAATCCGGACGAAGCGCGCTGGTTTCACCAAACCGTGAAAGCAATCTGCGACAAATACGACCTGAACTGGTATCCGGGCTGGAAAAAATGGGCCGACGACTATTTTTATATCGAACATCGACACGAAACCCGCGGTATTGGCGGAATCTTTTTCGACCGTGTGCAGGTAAAAAGCGAAGCAGAGGCAGAAAAGATGGTTGGTTTTACTTCCGATCTGGCCAATGCCTACCCCGTTATTTACGCCCAACTGATGAAAGACAACGGCAAAAGGCCGTTTACTGAAGCCGAAAAGCAATGGCAAAAAATTCGCCGCGGCAGGTATGTCGAGTTCAACCTGGTGTATGACCGCGGAACTAAATTTGGCCTCGAATCGGGAGGAAACATCGAATCAATTCTGGTTAGTTTACCGGCAGAAGTGGAATGGATTTACCGCCATCAGCCCGCGCCCGAAAGCCCCGAAGCACAAACACTGCAACTGCTGAAAAAGGGAATTGACTGGGTGTAATTGTTGCGGGTTACAGGTTACGAGTTGCAATAAATCTGACGGGCAAATTGAGGAACGAATAACTTCAGCTTTAGCTTTATTTCGTCTAAATTAATGACCGGTGCAAGGCAGAGATTCCCGATCAATACTGGTATTTGGCTATTTTTCAGGCGTATCGTGTGAAATAAAACGCCCGGAAATTAGGAGTTTAACTGGTCTTTGTGGTTAACATTCCGTAAATTAACGTGAGTTCGATGTTAGAATGACTTGTTTACGACTGAAATACTGAAAATTAATAAGGTTAAACTAGTTGTGCATGAAATTTCTACCAAGTTTGAATTCAAAAAATAAGGTTTCAAAACCTGATCATGTCTTTTTAAGCTCAGTAGAAAACACATATCCCCAAAATACAAAACCTTATTGCCTTATTTGCAAGACCTTATCATTGCGCTTAGGTCGAACTCACGTTAATGGAGGTAATTAATGCGATAAAGGAAGACATCAATACAATAAAGGAGGGACGTGGTGCCGTACGATACAACCGGTTACCAGCCTGTTGTTTCCTGAAGGCACCTCGCCATTTATTTACGCGCCCGTTGATACCGAACCTACGCTGGTTGAAAAGCTCATTCCGGGCATCCGGAGCCTGGGCAAAGGGCATCCGCTGGCCGGACACATCGAAGCGTTGCAGGTTGCTGCCGACAACTGCAAAACAGCCATCGGCGAACTGAAAGAAGCCATTACTGCCGAAAAAATGGCCGAAGCGCTCGAAGCCATTGCCATAGTGAACTTAACCCGGCAATACGAACAAAACATTTATGCGGCAGGCTCCAAATTCGGAAAAACATTTGCCAACCGGCTGTTCCCGGCGGTAAACCAACAATCGAAACCTGAATCAGCCGCCCAGAAAAGTTCTGAGCCACAGTAATTTTTGTAACGGTGTAAAATCCGTCTAAAACGCGTCAACAAATTTGTTGACAGGTGAAAAACTGTTTTCTACCTGAATTTAAATTTATAACGATGTAGAATTTGTCTGCTACACGAAAATAAATTTCGCGAGACGTAAAAAACCCTCTGCTACACGAATTGAAATTTGTTTTGGTGTAAAAAACCGTCTAAAACACAAAAACAAATTTCGTGAGGCCAAAAAGACGGCTAAAACGGAAAAACAAAAATTGTGGACGATGGACATACAAATCGGGTAACCCGGCAAGAGTGATCGTCCGGATTTGTTGTTAAGGAGAACTTTAACAGGTATAAAAACATAAAAAAAAGAGGGATAATGGCATTGTTATTTAAACATAACTCCGTAATTTTAAACAAACAACACGCGGCACTCTGAACCTGCTTTTAAAGCGCATGAAACTGTTCACATAGCCAGAGCACCGGCGAATTCGCGCCCCTCATGTGGGCGCGACATAAGGGCGCAAGCCCTGAAATTGTCCGCGCAATTGTTTTTTACCGGAATAAGCAACAAGCGAAAAAGTACTATAAACTTGTTGATATTTACTAGTTAGGCCCAATTGTATATGGCAACTCTAATTAATGACTATTATGGAAAAAATATCTTTCGTGTTCTTAATTCAATTTGTATTCTTTATTAGTACACAAAGTGCATTTTCGCAGTGGCTTGAGCCGCAATCTTTACAGGCTACAGTTTTATTAGAGAAAATTGAAAATGGCAAATTTGTCACTCATGGTGCTGGAATCTTATTATACAATTACATAAATCCATCTGAAAATATTGTAGTAACATGTGCCCATTTAATTAAAGGGAAAGGTGAAATTTGTATTCGAGTAAAACCAGATTCCACTTTTTTAAGAATATTATCGGCATCAGGTCAAAAACAACTCGTTATTGATAATGCTATTTCAATCAACAACACTGTTCGTTTTATTGCAAATTTAAATGATAGTGATAAATATATAAATCCTGAATTAGACATTGCAGCTTTTCGATTTAAAATTCCACCTGTTTTTCATAACACCGATTCAAGTTCAACGCAAATCCAAATGACGAAAGTTCGATCGATTCCAAGGAGCGGCATAGAATATAAAAAAAATCTAGCACTTGGAGATGAGGTATACTTTATCGGATTCCCCTTAGGAATAGGTGCAACTAATTCTGTAGAGCCAATTGTTCGATCGGGCTCTATCGCATGGTTGCCCGAAAAAGAAAATACATTTTTATTGGATGCATTGTCATATGGTGGAAATAGTGGTAGTCCAGTTTTTAGAAAGATTATTATTGGCGCAAAACCTGGATCCTTAGAATGGTCATCTTCAAAATTAGTAGGAATGGTTATAGGTCATCAAAGTATGAAATTGGAGAACATTTTAAATCAGCCAAATCCAAACGAATTAAAATTTGAAAAAACTGATATTGACTTAAATATTGGATTAGCAATATGTGTCTATACAGACGATATTATGGCAACTGTAAACAAATTAATGGAGATTAAAAAATAAACAACTAGGCCTAACATCAGCTACCCGGCGGCGGAGGTATTCGGTGGGCATCTTTCCGCCCGGGCTGCTTTTCGGCTTGACAGGAAATCGCCCGCAGTCCGCCCCTGCGTGTAGCTTCCTACGTTATGCACAACAATATTGCTTCGCCATTGAGCATTCTGAGTTGGGAGAAAGTATATTTTTTTTAAGAAAGTAATTATGAAATTTCAATTGTTATTCTTCTTTTTACTATCAGGAATCGGATTAACTGCTCAAACATACCATCCATTTCCTACTAAAAATACCATGTGGACGGAGATGTACTTTAACCCATACCCAAATGAATTCTCCAAATTCCATAGTTTTGCGCTAAAAGACAACGACACAACGATAAATGGTAAGTTATACCATAAGATATACCATTCAAACGACACAACCTTTACAGAGGCAAATCTATGTGGTGCAATTCGGGAGGAGAACAAAAAGGTTTACTACTACTCTATTGAATCCTTAACGTTTCCCTTTACAGGTATAAAAGCAAAAACAGAAGCGTTACTTTATGATTTCTCGCTTAAACTAGGGGACACTATTATGAGTGATTCATTTAGAATAAGCCATCCTGATAGGTTGAAGGTATTTAAGATTGATAGTATTCTAATTGGCTCTGAATATAGGAAAACTTATTCTTTCGGTTATCTAAACGCTCCTTCTGAAATGCCTTACGCTACTTGGGTT